>NZ_JAKRLB010000015.1:0-65480 GCF_022664405.1 Micrococcus luteus
TTAGCGTGGGTCATGAGCGGGCTCTTTCCAGCGGAGGGGTTGTTGAGGAACTTCCATCCTGCCGGGCGGGGCCCGCTCGTCTCATCTCAGCCCGGGCCTCGTGCCAAGAACCTCATGACCCACAACAACTAGGCTGGCCGCATGACGGACCGCTTCGCCACCGCCACGGGCACGGTGCCGATGGTCGACCCCCAGACCCGCGGGGAACGTCTCGGCCGCTTCCTGCGTCGGCGCGCCCGTGCGGGCTGGTCCCGCGTCCGCTCCTCCGTGGGCCAGGCCGCCCTCGTCGCTGTCTGCGCGGTGGGCGCCTACTGGTTCGCGGAGGCCGTCCTGGGCCACCAGCAGCCCCTGTTCGCCTCCACCGCCCTACTGATCGCCCTCGGCTTCCAACGGGAGCCGAAGCTGCGCAAGGTGGCCGAGGTCGCCGTCGGCTGCACCGTCGGCATCCTGATCGGGGACCTGCTCATGGTCGGGCTCGGCCGCGGCCTGTGGCAGGCCTCGGTGGTCCTGTTCGTGTCCGTGATGGTGGCCCGGTTCCTGGACTCCGGCGCCACATTCACGATGCAGATGTCCCTGCAGTCCGTCCTCGTGGTCCTCCTGCCCACCGGCACGGGAGGGCCGTTCGTCCGCAGCCAGGACGCGATCGTGGGCGGCGTCCTGGCCCTGCTCGTCACGTTCCTCTCGCCCCAGGACGTGCGCCGTCCCGCGGTGCGTCAGCTGGGTGGACTCTACGACTCGATCGCCACGGTGCTGCGCGACCTCTCCCGGGCCCTGCGGGAGAACGACTCCCGCACCGCCTGGATGGCGCTCGTGGCCAGCCGCGGCACGCACACCACGCTGGAGGCGCTGCGCAAGGAGCTGCGCGTCACGCATGAGCAGACCGTGTTCAACCCGCTGCACCGCTCCTCGCGCTCCTTCGTGGAGGACGCGGTGAACGCGGCGGACCGCTCGGACCTGGCGGTGCGCTCCCTGCGGATCGTGGCCCGGCGGGTGGTCTCGGTCCTGGACGAGGGTGTGTTCGACGACGACGACCGCGAGCGCCTGGCCGCCTGGTTCGACGACGCCGCGGACGCCGTCGAGATCCTGCACCGCTCCCTCGTGGAGCCGCAGGCCGAGGGCCGCCATCGCTCGCTGTCCGTGGCGCGGGACGCCCTGGGGGCGTCCGCGTCCGCGCTGGACCCGCACCAGCTGGGCGGCGGGTCCGTGCACGGCGAGGCGCTCGTGATGCTGCTGCGGCCCATGATGGTGGACCTCATCGAGGCCACGGGCGCCGAGCACGACGAGGCGCGCGGCTACCTGCCCCGCGTCTGAGCCCGACGGCGGCGCACGGCCCCGGCGGCCGACGTCGGACCGCGCGCGGTGCCGGCTAACGCGTCCGCCTCGGCTCCTAGAGTGGGCGCATGGCCACCAAGACCGCCCCGAAGCGTGCCCCCGGATACCGCTGCACCGAGTGCGGCTGGACCACCGTGAAGTGGGTCGGCCGCTGCGGGGAGTGCCAGTCGTGGGGCACGGTCGAGGAGATCGGGCTGACGTCGACCACCGGTCGCACGCGCGCGGCCACGGTCGCGGAGGTCGCGCCGCGCATCGCGGACGTGGACGCCACGCTGGCCTCGTTCCGCTCCACGGGGGTGCGTGAGCTGGACCGCGTGCTCGGCGGCGGCCTCGTGCCGGGCGCGGTGATCCTGCTGGCCGGCGAGCCGGGCATCGGCAAGTCCACGCTGCTGTTGGACGTGGCCGCCCAGACGGCGCGCGGCGCGGGCGGCGGCGGTCCGCGCTCGGTGCTGTACCTGACGGGCGAGGAGTCGGCGGCGCAGGTGCGCTCCCGCGCAGACCGGATCGGGGCGATCGCGGACACCCTGCGTCTGACGGCGGAGACGGACCTGGGCCGGGCACTGGGGCAGATCGAGCGGACGGACCCGGAGCTGGTGATCGTGGACTCCGTGCAGACCCTGCAGTCCACCGAGGTGGACGGGATCGCCGGGGGCGTCAGCCAGGTGCGCGAGGTGGCGGCCAGCCTCATCCGCACGGCCAAGGAGAAGGGGATCACCACGGTCCTGGTGGGCCACGTGACGAAGGACGGGACCATCGCCGGCCCGCGGCTGCTCGAGCACCTCGTGGACGTGGTCTGCCAGTTCGAGGGGGACCGCCACTCACGGCTGCGCCTGGTGCGTGCGGTGAAGAACCGCTTCGGGCCCACGGACGAGGTCGGCTGCTTCGACCTGCGGGAGGACGGCATCGAGTCCCTGGACGACCCCTCCGGTCTGTTCCTCTCGGGCGTCTCGGAGCCGGTCGAGGGCACGTGCGTGACGGTGACGCTCGAGGGCCGGCGCCCGCTCGTGGCCGAGGTGCAGTCCCTGCTCACCCCGTCCGCCGGCGGCAGCCCGCGCCGCACCGTCTCCGGCGTGGACGCGGCGCGCGTGAACATGCTCCTGGCCGTGCTCCAGCGCCGGGCCCGTTTCGCCCTCGCCCAGGACGACTGCTACGTGGCCACCGT
Source organism: Micrococcus luteus (assembly GCF_022664405.1). Taxonomy (NCBI): domain Bacteria; kingdom Bacillati; phylum Actinomycetota; class Actinomycetes; order Micrococcales; family Micrococcaceae; genus Micrococcus; species Micrococcus luteus. The sequence goes on from NZ_JAKRLB010000015.1 coordinate 2,495, forward strand.
GGGCGGCGTGCGACTCTCGGAGCCCGCCTCGGACCTGGCCGTGGCCGTCGCCGTGGCCTCGGCGAAGCTCTCGGCCCCCGTCCCGCAGGGGATGATCGCCGTCGGTGAGCTCGGGCTGGCCGGGGAGGTGCGCCCCGTGCCCGGCATCGGGCGACGGGTGCGCGAGGCCGCCCGCCTGGGCTTCACCCGCGCCCTGGTCCCCCGCTCCCCCGAGCCGCTCGGGGACGTCCCCGCGGGCTTCACGGTGGCGGAGGTCGGCTCGATCGGCGAGGCCCTCGCCACGATCCCCACGTGGACCGGCGGCGGCCCGGCCGCGCATCCGGAGGCCGGCCCCGGCCGCTGACGGCGCGGCCGGCTCAGCGGGACGATGACGGCGACGGGTCGGTGGTCGAGGCCGACGCCGGGTCGGAGGCGGACCCCGACGGGGAGGCGCTGCCGCTCGAGGAGGGGGTGGCCGAGGAGGGGGTGGCCGAGGAGGGGGCGGCCGAGGAGCTGCTGTCCTGGGCCCCCGGGGCGAGCTCCTCGAGGATCTTCAGCGCGACGGGGCGGGAGGTGACGTCGCCGAGGCTGACCGTCAGCAGATGGGGCCCGGGCTCCGCGAGAGCGCCGAGGCGGCCGCAGTCCTGGCTCGAGGCGCGGCCGGACCAGCGGTACACGGCGGTGAGCTCCTCGTGCGGGTACAGCACCCGCTGGGCCTCCGCGGGGTCCGCCTGGCAGATGCGGGTGGAGAAGACGTCGTCGCCCTCGGCCGTGCGGATCGTGAACTCCTGCCGGGCCGTGCCCACATCCGTGCGGCACGGGGTCGAGGAGAGGTTCGTGATGCCCAGGCGCAGCTCGGCCTCCTCGCCCCGCTGGTACTCGGACCGGTCCGCGGAGGCGGCGATCCGCAGATCCGAGGGCTGGCACTCGGCGGCGTCCTCGAGGGCCACGGTAGGCGAGGCGGAACTGGACTCGGCGTCCGTGGCCGGGGCGGGCGACGGGGAGTGCACCGGCGTCGGGGCGGCGGAGGGGTCGGCGTCCTCGGAGGAGAAGGCGCCGATCCCGGCTCGGACGAGCGCCACGACGGCCCACCCCACCAGGAGCAGGAGCACGAGGGCGAGCAGGGCGGCCACGAGCCGCCGGCGGCGGTAGACGGCGGGGGACGGCTTCGACCCGGGGGAAGTCGGACGAGACGGCATGCGATCCAGGGTAGGCGGCGGCGCACCCTACAGTGGACGCCATGCCCGCGCCCGCCCCCCTCGTCCCGCCCACGGTGGACGTGCCGCACCTGCACGACGCGATGCTGGGCTGGTTCGCCGTCCACGCCCGGGACCTGCCCTGGCGCAGCCCGGACTGCTCCCCGTGGGGCGTGCTCGTCTCGGAGATCATGCTCCAGCAGACCCCGGTCGTGCGGGTGCTGCCCCGCTGGCGGGAGTGGCTGGAGCGCTGGCCCACCCCCGCGGACCTGGCCGCCGCCCCCACCGCAGACGTGCTCACGGCCTGGGACCGACTCGGCTACCCGCGCCGGGCCCTGCGCCTCCAGGAGGCCGCCCGGGCCGTCGTCGGGCGCCACGACGGCCGGGTGCCGGCCGACCCCGCCGCCCTGCGCGCCCTGCCCGGCATCGGCGAGTACACGGCCGCGGCGGTCGCGAGCTTCGCGTTCGGCGTCCCCGAGACCGTCGTGGACACCAACGTGCGCCGGGTGATCGCGCGCGCGGTCGCGGGTGAGGCCCTGCCCGGCAGGTCGCTGACCCGCGCCGAGATGCGCCGCGCCCAGGCCCTCATGCCCGAGGACCCCGCCCGCGCCAACGCGTGGAACGCGGCCGTCATGGAACTCGGGGCCCTCGTCTGCACCGCCCGCTCCCCCGCCTGCGACCGCTGCCCGCTGGCGGAGACGTGCGCGTGGGTCGCAGCGGGCTCCCCGCCGCCGGTGGAGGTGCCGCGCGGCCAGGCCTGGGCCGGCACGGACCGTCAGGTGCGCGGGGCCGTGATGGCCGCCGTCCGCGAGCACGGGCGCGTGGCCGAGGCGGAGGTGCCCGCCGTCGTCGTGGCCGGGGGGCGGCTCGGGTCGCACCGCCCCGACGACGCGCAGTGGGCGCGGTGCGTCGCCGGGCTCGTGTCGGACGGGCTGCTGGCCCGGGACGACGACGGCGGCCTCACCTTCCCGGCCTGACCTCGCCGGGGCCTGGGGCGGCCCGCGGTGCGGCGGCTCAGAGGCGGCGGATCATCCGCGTGTTGCCGAGCGTGTTCGGCTTGACCCGGGCGAGGTCCAGGAACTCGGCGACGCCCTCGTCCGTGGAGCGCAGCAGTTCCGCGTAGACCTCCGGGTCCACGGCGGACTGGTCCGCCATCACCTCGAAACCGTGCCGGCGGAAGAACTCGACCTCGAAGGTCAGGCAGAAGACCCGCTCGACGCCCACGGCCCGCGCACGGTCCAGCAGCTCCTCGATGATCAGGTGCCCGACGCCGGTCCCCCGGTGGGCCTCCGAGACGGCGAGGGTGCGGACCTCGGCGATGTCCTGCCACATCACGTGGAGGGCGCCGAAGCCGGCCAGGGTCCCGTCCGCCTCCTCGGCGACCACGAACTCCTGGATGGCCTCGTAGTAGGCCACCGCCTCCTTCTGGAGCAGCACGCGCTCCCGCGCCAGCGGCTCCACGAGCGCCTGGATGACCGGGACGTCCTGGGTCCGCGCCGAGCGGAGGGTGAGGGGGCGGTCGGCAGGCATGGGGTCCAGTCTAGGCACGGACATCCCGACCCCGGACAGACGGGAGCCCCCGTCCCGGCGGACCGGGCGGGGGCTCCCGCGGCGTCGACGGCAGGCTCAGGCCTGCTGCTCGCCCTCGTCCCCGGACAGGAACTTCTCCTGCGCGCCGTCGACACCCTTGTTCACGGTGTCGCCGTGCTCGCCGAGCTTGTCGCCGTGCTGCTCCTGAGCGTTGTCCACGGCCTCGTCGATCTTGTCCGAGTGCTGGTTTGCGAGGTTGTTCAGGTCACCGATACCCATGGGCGGCCTCCTTCTTCTCGGGGCTGCCCCGCAGCCGTCCCGGCGAGCGCCGGGTCGAAGCGGAGACAGGACCACCGTCGAGCGGTCACAGACCACAGTGGCACCGATCCCGCCGCGAGGGAACCCCTCTCGTGCCTCCGGAGAGGCGGGCCGGTTCAGCGGTCCTTCGCGAGGCCGTCCTTGATGCCGGCGGCGGTGTCGCGGACCTCGGCCCCGGCGTCCCCGCGGGGGCACGACGACGGCCCGCCGCCTCCTCCCCGAGGGGGAGGGGCGACGGGCCGTGGCCACCGGACGCGCGGTCCGGCGTCGTGGGTCAGACCCCGCAGGTCACACGGAGCGGTCGGCGTCCACCGGATCGCCGGCACCGGACTCGAGCTCGGCCAGGTCCGCACCCTCCAGGGCCTCCCGGCCGCCGGAGAACGCGAACGTCAGCTCGGCGCCCTCCCCCTCGCCCGTGGCGTCCACGGTGATGAGGGAGCCGGCCGGGATCTCGCCGAAGAGGATCTTCTCCGAGAGCTGGTCCTCCACCATCTGCTGGATGGTGCGGCGCAGCGGGCGGGCGCCCATGGCCGGATCGTAGCCGCGGTCCGCGAGCAGATCCTTGGCGGACTGGGTGAGCTCGATGGACAGGTCCTGCTCCGCCAGGCGCTTGCCGAGGCGGGAGACGAACAGGTCCACGATCTCCACGATCTCGTGCTTCTGCAGCTGCGGGAACACGATCACGTCGTCCACACGGTTGAGGAACTCGGGGCGGAAGTGCTGGCGCAGCTCCTCCTTGACCTTGCCCTTCATCCGCTCGTACCCGGTGGTGGTGTCCGTGGCCGACTGGAAGCCGGTCATGACGCCCTTGGAGATGTCCCGGGTGCCGAGGTTCGTGGTCATGATGATCACGGTGTTCTTGAAGTCCACCACACGGCCCTGCGAGTCGGTCAGGCGACCGTCCTCGAGGATCTGCAGCAGGGAGTTGAACAGGTCCTGATGGGCCTTCTCCACCTCGTCGAACAGCACCACGGAGAACGGACGGCGGCGGACCTTCTCGGTGAGCTGGCCGCCCTCCTCGTAGCCCACGTAGCCGGGAGGGGCGCCGAACAGACGCGAGACGGTGTGCTTCTCCTGGAACTCGGACATGTCCAGCGTGATGAGCGCGTCCTCGTCCCCGAAGAGGAACTCCGCGAGGGACTTGGCCAGCTCCGTCTTGCCGACGCCGGTGGGGCCGGCGAAGATGAACGACCCCGAGGGGCGGTTCGGGTCCTTCAGGCCCGCGCGGGTGCGGCGGATGGCGCGGGACAGGGACTTGATGGCCTCGTCCTGGCCGATCACGCGGCGGTGGAGCTCGTCCTCCATGTTGCGCAGGCGGTCCGTCTCCTCCTCGGTGAGCTTGAACACCGGGATGCCGGTGGACTTGGAGAGCACCTCGGCGATGAGGTCCTCGTCCACCGTGGCGACGTCGGCGTCCGCGCCGGTGCGCCACGCCTGCTCCTTCTCGCGGCGCTCGTCCCCGAGCTGCTGCTCCTGGTCCCGCAGGCGGGCGGCGCCCTCGAAGTCCTGGCCGTCGATGGCGGCCTCCTTCTGGGTGCGCACCTCCGCGATCCGGGACTCGTAGGCCTTGATCTCCGGCGGCACGGTCATGCGACGGATGCGCAGACGCGCGCCGGCCTCGTCGATCAGGTCGATGGCCTTGTCCGGCAGGTGCCGGTCGGAGACGTAGCGGTCCGCCAGGCCGGCGGCGGCCTTGAGCGCGCCGTCGGTGATGGAGACCTTGTGGTGCGCCTCGTAGCGGTCCCGCAGGCCGCGCAGGATCTCCGTGGCGTCCTCGACGGACGGCTCGGCGACCTGGATCGGCTGGAAGCGGCGCTCGAGCGCGGCGTCCTTCTCGATGTGCTTGCGGTACTCGTCCAGCGTGGTGGCGCCGATGGTCTGCAGCTCACCGCGGGCCAGCATCGGCTTGAGGATGCTGGCGGCGTCGATCGCGCCCTCGGCCGCACCCGCCCCGACGAGGGTGTGGATCTCGTCGATGAACAGGATGATGTCCCCGCGCGTGCGGATCTCCTTGAGCACCTTCTTCAGGCGCTCCTCGAAGTCGCCGCGGTAGCGGGAGCCGGCCACGAGGGAGCCGAGGTCCAGCGAGTAGAGCTGCTTGTCCCTGAGCGTCTCCGGGACGTCGCCGCGGTCGATCGCCTGGGCCAGGCCCTCGACGACGGCGGTCTTGCCGACGCCGGGCTCGCCGATGAGCACGGGGTTGTTCTTGGTGCGGCGGGAGAGCACCTGCATGACGCGCTCCATCTCACCCGCACGCCCGATGACGGGATCCAGCTTGCCGTCGTGCGCGGCCGCGGTGAGGTTGCGTCCGAACTGGTCCAGCACCACGGAGCCGGCGTTCTGGCCGGCCTCGCCGCCCTGGCCCACCCCGGCACCCGCGGTCTCCTTGCCACCCTGGGCGCCGCCCTGGTAGCCGGAGAGCAGCTGGATGACCGTCTGACGGACGCGGTTCAGGTCCGCGCCGAGCTGCACGAGGACCTGGGCGGCCACGCCCTCGCCCTCGCGGATCAGGCCGAGCAGGATGTGCTCGGTGCCGATGTAGTTGTGGCCGAGCTGCAGCGCCTCGCGCAGGGACAGCTCGAGCACCTTCTTGGCGCGCGGCGTGAAGGGGATGTGGCCGGGCGGGTTCTGCTGACCCTGGCCGATGTCCTCCTGCACCTTCTCTCGCACGGCGCCCAGGGAGATGTCCATGGACTCCAGTGCCTTGGCTGCGACGCCCTCACCCTCGTGGATCAGACCGAGCAGGATGTGCTCGGTGCCGATGTAGCTGTGGTTGAGCATGCGCGCCTCTTCCTGGGCGAGCACGACCACCCGCCGGGCGCGGTCGGTGAATCTCTCGAACATGGGCACACTCCTTGCGTACGGTCGTGGTCGACACTACGCACCCGGACCGCGTGCCGCGCGGCTGTTCGCCAGCGGGAGAAGCGGCCCGGCCGTCCTCGGGAGGGGCCGGAACGAGGCCCGGGGACGCCGATTCCTCGACGCACCCGGGCGGGACGCTCACTTGCGCTTCGCGTTGCGGTAGGCCTCCACCACGTCGCGGTGCAGGCGACCGCGGCTCGAGACCTCGTAGCCGTTCTCGGCCGCCCACTTGCGGATCTGGGCGGCCTCGACCTTGGGCGACGGCGGCGCCACGGCGCGGCCCTTCTTCATGTAGGGCTTCAGGAACTCACGGAGTTCCGCAGCGTGCTCCTTCGACAGGTCGATCTCGTAATTGCGACCGTCCAATGCAAAGTTCACGGTCTCATCTGCAGGCGAACTGTCAAGATCATCCACGAGGACCACTTCTACCTTCTGTGCCAACGGTGATTCCCACTTTCTTCTCTCGTGCGCGTGTCCCTGGGTTCCGGTCTTCGCTCTCGGGGTTCTTTCCCGCGTGCTCACGATTCCGGCCGTGCACTTGTGGTGATTCAAGAATACCGCAACGAAGCCGGGCAGAAGGATTCTTCAACGCCGGGGAAGGAATCTCACCGGGCGCGGTCCTCCGGATCAGCCCCCGGCCCTCCCTCGGCTCGGCGTCGGGCCGCCCACTCACGGGCCTCGGCCTCCTCGCGGGCCGCCCGCGCGTCCGCGCCCGAGAGCCGGCGGGCCTGACTCTCGCGCTCACCCGTGTCCGAACGCAGCAGGGAGCGCATCACCAGCCAGAAGATGAGCCCGAGGCCGATCGAGGGGGCGAGGACGGAGAAGTAGTCCCAGAAGGCGGCCATGTCAGGCCTCCGGCTTGAGCAGCGGGAAGAGGATGGTCTCGCGGATGCCGGCGTCCGTGAACAGCATCACCAGGCGGTCGATGCCCAGGCCGATGCCGCCCATGGGCGGGGCGCCGTACTCGAGGGCGCGCAGGAAGTCCTCGTCCAGCTGCATCGCCTCGTCGTCGCCGGCGGCCGCCATCGCCGACTGGGCGGTCAGGCGCTCGCGCTGGATGACGGGGTCGATCAGCTCGGAGAACGCGGTGCCGCGCTCCATGCCGCCGATGATCAGGTCCCAGGCCTCGATGACCCGGTCGTCCGAGCGGTGCGGGCGCGCGAGCGGCTGGGCGGCCGGCGGGTAGTCGTACACGAACGTGGGGTTCATCAGGGTGGGCTCCACGATCTCGCCGAACAGCTCGATCACGAGCTTCTCCGCGTCCCACGCGGGGTCCACCTTGACCTCGTGCTCCGCGGCGATCGCCCGCAGCGTCTCGGCGTCCGTCTCCGGGGTGATCTCGCGGCCCACGGCCTCGGACAGCCCCGGGTACACGGCGACCCAGGCCCACTCGCCGTCGAGGTCGATGACGCCCTTCGCGGTCTCGAGCCGACGCCCGGCGCCCACCGCGTCCGCGGCGTTGAGGATGATCTCCTGCATGCGCTCGGCCATGACGTGCATGTCCGCCCACGCCTCATAGGACTCGAGGGTGGTGAACTCGGGCGAGTGGGTCGAGTCCACGCCCTCGTTGCGGAACACGCGGCCGATCTCGAACACGCGGTCGATGCCGCCGACGACGGCGCGCTTGAGGTACAGCTCGGTGGCGATGCGCAGGGTCATCGGCTGGTCGAACGCGTTGAGGTGCGTCTCGAAGGGACGTGCGAGGGCGCCGCCGTGGACCAGCTGGAGCATCGGGGTCTCCACCTCCACGTAGCCGTGGCCCTCGAGGGTGCGCCGCACCGCCGAGGTGACCTTGGCCCGGGTGTAGACCATGCGGCGGGCCTCCTCGCGCACGATCAGGTCCGCGTAGCGCTGGCGGACGCGGGTCTCCTCGTTCAGGTCCGCGTGCAGCACGGGCAGGGGGCGCAGCGCCTTGGAGGCCATCTCCCACGCCGAGGCCATGATGGACAGCTCGCCGCGGCGCGAGACGATCACCTCGCCGGTGACGGAGAGGAAGTCGCCCAGGTCCACGACCTTCTTCCACTCGGCCAGGGACTCCTCACCGACGGCGGCCAGGGACACCATGACCTGGAGGCGGACGGCCTCCCCGTCCGCGCCGGACTCCTGCAGGGTGGCGAAGCAGAGCTTGCCGGTGTTGCGGAGGAAGACGACGCGCCCGGTCACCGACACGGTCTCGCCCGAGGTCCAGTCGGGCTCGTGGCCGTCGAACCGCTCACGCACCTCGGCCAGCGCGTGGGTGCGCGGCACCTGCACGGGGTAGGCCTCGCGGCCCGAGGCGAGCAGCTGCTCACGCTTGGCGGCGCGGACGGCCTGCTGATCGTGGTGGTCGACGGCGGCGGAGGCGGAGTTCTGGGTGGTCACGGTCCCCGAGTCTACCGACGGCGCCCCGCCGGTCAGCCGCGCACCTCGGGGTTGACGAGGGCCGGGGCCTCCGCGCCCGTGGCCATGGCGATCGCGTTGCGCGCGGCCAGCTCGGCCATCGCGGCGCGGGTGTCCCGGGTGGCGGAGCCCAGATGCGGCAGGAGCATCACGTTCTCCAGCTCGGCCAGGCCCGGGGCGAGGGCGGGCTCGTCCTCGTAGACGTCCAGACCGGCGCCGAAGAGCCGCCCCTCGCGCAGGGCGGTGACGAGGGCCGCCTCGTCCACCACGGGCCCCCGGGCCGTGTTGACGAGGACGGCGTCGTCCTTCATCTTCGCGATCACGTCCGCATCCACGAGGTGATGGGTGTCGTCCGTCAGGGGCACGTGGAGGGACAGGACGTCCGCGACCTCGACGAGCTCCTCCCAGCGGACCTGACGGACGCGGCCGGCGAGGTCGCCGAGCTCCGCGGCCGCGACCTCCCGGTGCGCGGGCGGCCGCGGCGCGAACACGACCTCCATGCCGAAGGCGAGCGCACGCTCGGCCACCGCCTTGCCGATCCGCCCGAAACCGGCCAGGCCCAGGGTCGCGCCACGCACGTCCCGGCCCACGAGCAGGTCCGGCGCCCAGCCGTGGAAGCGTCCCTCGCGCACCATCCGCTCACCCTCGGGGGCACGGCGGGTCACCCCGAGGATCAGGAGCATCGCGATGTCCGCGGTGGCGTCCGTGAGCACGTCCGGGGTGTTGCCGACGGCGATCCCCCGCCGCGTCGCGGCGGCCACGTCCACGTTGTTGTAGCCGACCGCGTAGTTGGCGATGCCCCTGATCCGCGCGTCGGCGAGCACGTCGGCGGTGAACTTCTGGTCCAGGGCCGCGACGACGACGTCGTAGTCCCCCGAGGCCACCAGCCGCGCGAGCGCGGCGTCCCCTCCGACGTCGGCGCCGTCCACCACCTCTCCGGCCTCGCGCAGCATTCCGAGCCCGGGCTCAGGGAGGCGGGTCATGAGCAGGAAACGGGGGGTCACGGCGGGCCTCACTCTCGGATCGGGGCGGGGAGGACGCGGCGTCGTCCGGCGTGACCAGGCTAACCGCGGACGGCGGGTGCGGCCCGGGCCGACGCCCCTTATGATTGACTCTCGTCAATCATTGACTTATGTCAATCACCGCGCCGCCCCTCCCGCCGAAGGACCCCATGACCCCAACCTCCCCCGCCCCCGAGGCCGTCGCGCCGGCCGGCGCCCCCTCGCTCGAGCGCGCCGCCGCCGACGCCGCGCGCCACCGCTCCGTGCTCCAGGCCCTGACCGGCCTCCTGCTGGGCATGTTCGTCTCGATGATCGCCAACACGGTGGTCTCGACCTCGATGCCGGTGATCATCCACGACATCGGCGGCGACCAGACCGCCTACACCTGGGTCATCACCTCGGCCCTGCTCGCCACGGCCATCGCCACCCCGATCTGGGGCAAGCTGGCCGACCTCGTCAACCGCAAGGTCCTCTTCCAGGTCGCCCTGGCGATCTTCGTCGCCGCCTCCGCGGCGGCCGGGTTCACCCACGATCCGACCTTCCTGATCGTCTGCCGCACCGTGCAGGGCCTGGGCGGCGGCGGCCTCGTCGCGCTCAGCCAGGTGATCATGGCGGACATCATCAGCCCGCGTGAGCGCGGCCGCTACATGGGCCTGTTCGGCGCCGTGATGGCCGTGGCCACGGTGGGCGGCCCGCTCGCCGGCGGCGTGATCACCGACCTGTGGGGCTGGCGCTGGAACTTCTTCGTGGCGGTGCCCTTCGCCGTCGTCGCCCTGGTGATGGTGCAGCGCACCCTCCACCTCCCGCACCGCGAGCGCCAGAAGGTGTCCATCGACTACCTCGGCATCGTGTTCCTGACCGCGGCCACCGCGCTGCTGCTGATCTGGGTCACCAGCGCCGGTCGCGACTTCGACTGGGCCAGCACCACCACCGCGTGGATGCTCGGCGGCGCCGCCGTCGCCACCGTCCTGTTCGTCGTGACCGAGCTGCGCGTCGCCGAGCCGCTCATCCCGCTCACCCTCTTCCGCGACCGCACCTTCACCCTCGCGACGATCGCCTCGATCGCCACGGGCCTGGCCATGTTCGGCTCCTCCGTCTACCTGGCCCAGTACATGCAGCTGGCCCGCGGCGCGACGCCGACCCAGGCCGGCCTCATGACCATCCCGATGATCCTCGGCCTGCTCGTGTCCTCCACGGTGATCGGCGGCCTCATCACCCGCACCGGCGTGTGGAAGCGCTGGCTCGTGATCGGCGCCGTCCTGCTGATCGCCGGCACCGCCCTGCTCGGCACCCTGCACTACGACACCTCCTTCTGGCTGGTGTCCCTCTACATGTTCCTGCTCGGCGCCGGCGTCGGCATGACCATGCAGAACCTCGTGCTCGTGGTGCAGAACACCACCGACCCGCGGCAGATGGGCGTCGCCAGCTCCGGCGTCACCTTCTTCCGCACCCTGGGCGGCAGCATCGGTGTCGCCGTGATGGGCGCCGTGGTCTCCAACGTGGTCCCGGACCGCATCGAGGAGCGCCGCGCGGACCTCGCCGCGGCCCTGCGCAGCCTGGGCCCGGACGCCGCCGAGTGGTCCGAGAGCCTGCAGTCCAGCACCCTGCCACGCGTGGCAGAGATGCCCGACTCGCTGCGGGTGATCTTCGAGGACGTCTACGCGCAGGGCATCGCCCTCGCCTTCCTCGTGGCCGTGCCGCTCGCGATCGTCGCGTTGATCGCGATCCTGTTCCTGCCGAACCTCCCACTGGGCCGCATGACCACCTCCGAGCGCCTCCACGCCACCCGCGCCGACCTGGCCACCCATGCCACGGCCGAGGCCATGCAGACGCTGCCCGCGACCGGCCCGATCCCCGTGGTGACCGCGGCGCAGGGGCAGCATCCGGCCGAGGACCCGGAGGAGTCCCGGTCGGTGTCGGCCGAGCGCCCGGCGACGGCGGTGGCCGACCGGCCCGTCGTCCCCGCGGCGCTGGCCGTGGCAGGGACGGCCCTGCTGGCGGCCGTCGTCACCGCGCTGGTCCGGGCCCGCCGTGGCTGACGGCGCCCCGGACCCGGGCGGAGGCGGCGACGACGCGGGCTTCGAGGCCGCCGTCCAGGGGCTCGAGCAGGCGTTCTCGCGTCTGGTCCTGCAGCACCGCCAGGTGATGGTCCGCTACGCGGCGGCCCTCAGCCCGGCCCTGTCCGTCGGGGCGATGAAGGCGTTCATGATGCTGGCCAACGAGGGGACCATGACGCCCTCGGCCGTGGCCGAGGGCCTGCTGGTGGACCGCGCGCAGGTCTCCCGCATGGTCCGCGACCTCGAGGCCGCCGGGCTGATCACCCGAGAGCCGGACCCGCGGGACCGCCGCTCCGCCCTCCTGAGCGCCAGCCCCGAGGGGCTCGCCCGCCTCGACGCGGTGCGCGGCGGCCCGGCGGGTCGCGGGCTGCGCGACGACCTGGCGCGCTGGGACCGCGAGGACATCCGGACGCTGACGCGCCTGCTGGACCGGCTGGCCGCCGAGCGTCAGACCCGGATGCAGGACCCCGCCGAATCCGAGTGAGCCGCCGGCCGGACCCGCGGGGCCCGGCCGGCGGGCGGGATCACCAGATGGTGACGCGCTCCTCCGGGGCCAGCCACATGGGATCCCCCTCGCGCGTGCCGAACGCCTCGTGGAAGGCGTCGAGGTTCTTGACCACCTGGTTGCAGCGGAACTCGTTGGGCGAGTGCGGGTCCGAGGCGATGCGGGTGACCATGGCCTCCGGTCGCGTGAGCTGACGCCACACGGTGGCCCAGGCGGTGAAGAACTCGCGGTCCCCCGCCGCGGCGTCGAGGGAGGCGCCGTCGCCCTCGTCCCGCCAGATCTCCAAGGCGCGGTGGGCGATGCCCAGGCCGCCGAGGTCGCCGATGTTCTCCCCCAGGGTGAACTCGCCGTTGACGCGGTGGTCCGGGGCCTCGGCCGGGGAGAGCGCGTTGTACTGGGCCACCAGCCGGGAGGTGCGCTCGGTGAACGCCGCGCGGTCCTCCTCGGTCCACCAGTCCTCGAGCCGACCGGCGCCGTCGTACCGCGAGCCCTGGTCGTCGAAGCCGTGGCCGATCTCGTGGCCGATCACGGCGCCGATCGCCCCCAGGTTCGCGGCCATCGAGGCCTCGGGGTCGAAGAACGGGGGCTGCAAAATGGCGGCCGGGAAGACGATCGCGTTCTCGAGCGGGGAGTAGTACGCGTTCACCGTCTGCGGCGTGATGTGCCACTCCTCCGGGTCCGGCCCGTCCGCGATCTTGCGCAGGTCCCGCTCCCACTCGAGCTCCGAGGAGGAGCGGGCGTTGCCCAGCAGGTCGCCGGCGTGGACCTCGAGGGCGGAGTAGTCCAGCCACTTCGAGGGGTAGCCCACCATGGGGCGGAACATCGCCAGCTTCTCGAGCGCCCGCTGACGGGTCTCCTCGCCCATCCACTCGAGCTCCTCGATGGACCGGCGATAGGCCTCCTGGAGCAGGCCCACGAGCTCGTCCATCGCGGCCACGTGGCCCTGCGGGAAATGGCGGGCCACGTAGAGCTGCGCCACGTCCTCGCCGGCCGCCCCGTTGACGAACGCGACCGCGCGCTTCCAGCGGGGGCGGACCTCCTCGGTGCCGGCCAGGCGGCGGCCGTAGAAGGAGAAGTTCTCCTGCACGAACGCGTCCGGCAGGAAGCCGGCGAAGGAGCGCAGCACCTGCAGGATCAGCCAGTGACGCCAGTCCTCGAGGTCGGCGGCCTCGGGTCCCTCGAGCAGCCCCTGCACACCGGAGAGGAAGTCCGGCTGCCACACCACGACCTCCGCGGCGCGCTCGCCGGCGGCGTCCACGCCCTCGAGCCACGCGTCGGCCAGGGGGAAGAGCTCCGTCAGCCGGTCGTGGGTCATGGGGTTGTAGCGGGCCACGGCGTCCCGGCTGCGGACCAGGTCCCAGTGCAGGGCGGCGATGCGCTTCTCCAGCTCCACCACCCGGACGCCCAGCGCGGCGGCCTCGTCCCGGTCCGCGCCGATCCCGGCCAGCGCCAGCAGACGGCCGGTGTGCTCGGTGTACTGCTCGAGGATCTCGGCGTAGGCCTCGTCCCGGTAGTAGGACTCGTCCGGCAGGCCCAGGCCGCCCTGGAGCAGGTGCAGGAGCATGCGGTCCGGGTTCCCGGCGTCGTTGAGGGCGCCGGTGTTGATGAGGCCGGAGACGCCCTGGCGCTGCAGTCGCCCGGACAGGGCGAGCAGCTCCGCGGGGGTGGACACGGTGGCCACCGCCGCCAGGTCCGAGGCGATCGGCTCGAGGCCGCGGGCCTCCACGGTCTCGTCGTCCATGAACGAGGCGTACAGCGCGGCGATCCGGCGCTTGAGCTCCGGATGCTCCGTGCCCTCCGTGTCCTCCGCATCCAGCGGCGCGAGCGGGGCGTCCCGGTGCGCGCCGGCCGCGGCCGTGGCCTGCACGCGCGCCTGGGCGGGGTCGAAGCCCGTGCCGACCTCGCGCACGGCGTCCTCGCACAGGTGCCGGACGGCGAGCTCGGCCGCGTCCCGCAGCTCGAGGAACGCGCCGTAGGCGCCCTGGTCCGCGGGGATCTCGTGGGTGTCCAGCCACCCGGTGTTGACGTGGCGGTACAGGTCCTCGCGCGGCGACGGGACTTCGGGCTCGGCGGTGGCGGTCACGGCGGATCCTCCTGGACGTGGGGGTGGACGGTCTCGCACGGCACTCTAGCCGTGACACCGGACACGACGACGGGCACCGCACCCTGGCCGGGTGCGTGCCCGTCGTCGAGGGGACGGCCGGCCCGGAGGCCGCCGTCGGGAGGCGGGGGTCAGCCGACCTCGGCGGCCAGCTTCGCGAGCGACTCCTCCATCTGCTCCTCGGACACCATTGGGAAGAGGTTCTTCGCCAGCAGCTCCGGGTCGGTCACGGCGGTCCAGTCGTAGGTGAGGGACACGACCGTGCTGCCGGAGCCGTTGTCCTCGAGCCGGTAGACCCACTGCCAACCCTTGGGCTCGGTGCCGGCGGGGGCGGTCTTCCAGCCGACCAGCTTGTTCGGGTCGTAGGCGACCACGTGGTTGTCCGTCTGGTAGTCGCCACCCATGTGCTCCGCGTGCATGTTCATGGTGAACACGTCGCCGACCTTCTGGATGCGCTGGGTCTTGTCGTCCGACTGCACCATGCCCGAGCCGTCGAACTTCGCGTGGTTCGCGGGCAGGGTCAGGAAGTCGAACACGTCCTTGGCGGACGCGTCGATGGTCCGGGTGACGGTCTGCTGGGTCTCGCCGTGGGCGGTCTTGTTCATCTCGGTCATGGTATCAACCTAGGCACGGGGCCGGGGCGGCCGACAAGGTCTGGGGCTCAGTCCGGCACGTTGCGCCCACGCCGGAACGCGGACACGCTGCGGTGGCCGGCCACGCTGAACCGCCACGGGAAGCGCACGGAGCCGCCCTCCCCCGAGACGCCGACGCGCGGGCCCGTCACGACCTCGGTCGGCGGCTCGGCCGGATCGCGGGGCGCGGGCGGGGCCAGGAGGAACCGGGCGGGCGCGGCCGGCGCGGCGAGGCGGGCCGGGGTGCCGCCGTCGTCGGACACCTCCGGCGGCGAGGCGACGATCTCCACGGGCGCGTGGCCCATCTCCAGGGTGATGCCGAGGCCCTGGCCGAGGTTGCCCGGCCCGGAGAGCAGCTTGGGGCCGGTGTCACGGCCGCGGCGGGCCACCGCGAGGTCCCCTCCCGCGAGCACCTCGGCCGCACGCAGCAGCACACCGCCGGCCTCCCCCTCGGGGTGGCCCACCAGGTTCAGGCAGCGGTGGATGCCGTAGTTCAGGTACACGTACGTGCGCCGCGGCGGCCCGAACAGCGCGGCATTGCGCTCGGTGCGACCGCGGAACGAGTGGGCGCCGGGGTCTGCGCCCGCGTTCCCGTACGCCTCGGTCTCGGTCAGCCGCACGGTGACGGCGCCGTCCGGGGCGACGACGGTCAGCCGGCACCCCAGCAGCGTCGCGGCGAGCGCGGGCGAGGGGCCGTCGAAGGCGGCGGCGAGACGCTCCGGGGTCACGGCAGCGGCCCCGCGGCGGGCAGCACCATGGTGTCGATCAGCCGGACGGGCGGCACGTGCGCGGCCACGAGGGCGAGGGCCTCGCGGCGCAGCGGCTGGCACAGCAGCTCCGGACCGAGCTCGGCGAAGGTGTCCCGGTCCACCACCACGAGGTGGTCCAGCTCGACGCCCGGCTCGTCCTCGACCATCCGGCGCGCGGCCTGGACGTCGACGGGCTCACCGGCCGCCGCGGCGTCGGCCAGGGAGCGCAGGGCGCGGCTGAGGACGAGCGCGTGTTCCAGGCCCGCGGCGTCCAGGCGGGTGTTGCGGCTGGAGAGCGCGAGGCCCTCGGGCGAGCGGACGATGGGCACGGCGCGGACGTCGACGTCGATGTCGAGGTCCGTGGCCAGGCGGCGCAGGACGGTGAGCTGCTGCGCGTCCTTCTGGCCGAAGTAGCTGCGCAGGACCGGCGCCGCCGGGCGCACGATGTTCCACAGCTTCGCCACGACGGTGGCCACGCCGTCGAAGTGGCCCGGGCGGGAGGCGCCCTCGAGGACCTCCCCCATGCGGCCGGCGGAGACGGTGACGATCGGCGCGTCCGGGTAACCCGGGTACATCTCCTGCACGTCCGGGGCGAACACGACGTCGGCGCCCGCCGCCGCCAGCAGGTCCAGGTCCGCGTCGAGGGTGCGCGGGTAGTGCTCCAGGTCGGCCGGATCGCCGAACTGGAGCGGGTTCACGAAGATGCTGACCGCGACGACGTCGTTCTCGGCGCGGGCCCGCCGCACCAGGGCCGCGTGGCCGCCGTGGAGGGCGCCCATCGTGGGGATCAGGCCGACGGTGACGGGCTCGGCGTCGCCGTCGTCCGTGGCGTGGGCGACGAGCTCACGGAGAGCGGAGCGCATCTCGGCGACGGTCCGGGCCAGACGCGGGCGCGCGGAGACGCCGTCGGCCTCGGCCGTCACGGGAGCGGGGAGGGCGTCCTCGAGGGTCAGGCCGGTGCCGGCGGGGACGGGGCGCTGGTCGGGGACGCGGTCGAGAGGGGTCACCCTCCGAGTCTAGGCACGGGGCCTCGGGGAGGACTTCCGCCTCACCACGCGCATCTGGTCCAAGGCCTGAGCCGCGGGCCGGATTCGGCCCCACCACGCGCGACGCCGGCCAGTCCCGTCAACGGGACCGGCCGGCGTCGTGCTCGGGTCGGGCTCAGGCGTCCTTCGCGGTGTCCTTCACCTGGCGGGCGGCGTCCTGGGACTCCGCCTTGAGGTCCTGCGCCGTGTCCGTGCCCTGCTCCTTGAGGCGGGAAGCGGCCTCGGCAGCCGACTCCTTCACGCTCCCGGCGGCCTCGCGGGCGGCGGGCTCGAGGTCCTCGCGCAGCTGCTGGGCGGCCTGCTTGGCCTCGTCCACCAGCGGGGCGGCCTGCTCCTTGAGGCCCTCCGCGGCGCGCTGCTCCACGCGTGAGGCGGGGATCAGCGAGCTGAGCAGCAGGCCGGCGCCGAAGGCGATCAGCCCGGCGGCCAGCGGGTTGCCCGCGGTGCGGCCGCGCAGCTGAGCCGGGGCCTGCTGCAGGGCGAGCTGGGCGTCGTCGGCCCACTCGGACACGCGGTCGCCGGCATCGCCCAGGCGGTCCTGGGCCTGGCCGGCAGCGTCGTACGCGGAGGCCCGGGCGTCGTCGATCACCCCGTGGGCGCGATCGCCCAGCGAGGGCTCGTGGCGGTGCTGCTCCGGGGAGCCCATGATGTTCTCCTTCGCGTGGATGAAGCCGTCCTTGATGCGGTTGGTCTGCCGGGACACGGCCTTCGTGGGGCTCACCTTCTCGGCGAGGGCGTCCACGTCCTGGCCGAGCTCGCGGCGCGTACGCTCGATGTCGGCGCGGATCTCATCGGGGTTGTTGCTCGTGGTCATCGCGTCTCCTTCGCGGGGTTCAGGGTCTCGGGGATCTCCTGAAGCGTCTCCTGGGTCTGCGGCAGACCCTTGATCTTCTCGATGTCCTTCTTGCCCTGCACGGCCAGCACGGCCGCCACGACGCCCCACAGCACGGCCACGATCAGCGCGGCCCAGCCGATCGGCAGGAACACGTCGAGCAGGTGCATCAGGGCGAGGGACAGGAACATCAGCAGGAAGAAGCCGCCGACGGCGGCGCCGGCCAGCAGCCCCGCCCCCTTGCCGGCCTTCTTCGCGGACTCGGTGGCCTCGGCCTTGGCCAGGGCGATCTCCTGGCTGACCAGCGTCGACAGCTTGGCCGACAGGCTCTGGAACATCTCGCCGAGGCTCTCGTGCTCGGCGCGGAACTCCGCCTGCGTGGGCGGCGGGGTGTGCGCGCCGGAGTGCGGCGTCGCGTCGCGGAACGGCTCGTGGGCGGTGCTCATGCGTCACCCCCGGGCCGGGTCTGGTCGAACGGCCGCTCGGCGGTCAGGCCCTGCTGGACCGGTGCCTGCGTGCCGTACGGGACGTCCCCGACGCCGGCCGCGCGGCGGGGCCCGGCGCCGTCCGCGACGCGGCCGTCGGCCTGGGAGAGCGAATCGCTCGAGTAGGCCGGGGCCTGCGAGTCCAGGTGGTGCGGAGTCACGTCCGCGTGCACCGCGTCCGGACGGGTCTCGTGACGGCGCGGCGAGGTGGAGGCGGTGGAGTCGGGCTGGGCGGCGTCGCGGATGCCGCGCGTCAGTCGACCGGCCACCAGCCCGGCGCCCAGGGCGAGGGCCAGGAACGTGCCCGGACGGCGAGCGGCGAAGCCGCGCACGTCCTGCAGCAGGTCCTGCGGGGAAGCGGTCTCCAGGCGCTGGGTCAGGGCCTCGGCACGGTCCGCCACCGAGGCGACGCCCTGGCGCACCAAATCGGTCTGCGGCTGCTCACCGGAGACCACGCGGTGCAGGTCGTCGGTGTAGCTGCGCACCTGGCCCGCGAGCCGCTCCTGCTGGGTCTGCACCTGCGCGCCGACCTGCTCCTGGGCGGAGCCGACCAGCGACTGCACCTGGTCAGCGGCCTCGTCCTTCACCTGGCCGGCCTCGTGCTTGGCGGTGGCCGCGAGGTCCTGGGCCTTGTCCTTGGCGTCGTGGGCCACGGCCTTCGCCTGGCCCTGGGCCTCGCCCGCGGCCTGCTGGGCCTTGCCCTTCGCCTGGTCCTTGGCGTCACGGCCCTCGGCTGAGGAGCCGTGGGCGTTCTTCGGCGTGTTCGTCGTCATGCTGTGCCTTCCTTCCTCCGGGTCGGCGTCCCTCATGGCCGGCCCTTCTGGCCGTCCACGTCACCGGGTCCACCGGTCTTGAGCGCCAAGGTAAGCACCGCAGGGACCCTGCCGGAAGACCTCGGGTCCGCCGGGATCGTCTCCGGTCGGGACGGGGTCAGCGCACCTTCAGGCCCCGCTGGGCGGTCTTGCCGACGCCCCGGCCCGGGTGCTCCTTCTTGCCCTGCATCCAGGTGTCCACGGCCTGCACGCCGAGGTCGGGGTGGTCGGTGAAGAAGCCGTCGATGCCGGCGTCGAGGAACGGCTGGATCATGCCGACCATGTCGCCCCGCGCGTTCGGGTCCGTGGAGGAGCGGAACTCCGTGTAGAGGAACTGGTTCTCGGCGCGGAAGGTGTACGGCACCACCTCAAGGCCCGCGCGGTGGGCGAGGGAGACGAACGCGGTCTCCTCGCCCATCGAGCCGTCCTTCTCCTTGGTGATGATCTGCGCGAAGGCCGGGCCGAGCGTGTCGACGCCGGCCGCGCGGACCTCGCGCATGCCCGCGGCGGTCTCGTAGAAGTCGTAGTCGCGGAGCCCGTCGCCGGCGGCCACGGAGTCATAGGGCGCGCCGGTGACGCTGGAGAGGAACACCGTCTCGGCCCTGAGGCCGAGGTTCTCGTTGAGATCGCGCAGGTTGGCGAGCTCGAAGGACTGCACGGTGGCGGGGGCGTTGCGCTTGTTCAGGCCGTGCTCGTCGAGCAGCTCGACGACGCGCTCCTCCATGGACAGGCCGATGGAGTCGAAGTAGGTGGGGTGCTTGATCTCGGGGATGACGCCGATCTCGCGGCCGTGCCGGGCCGAGAGGCGCTCCCGCAGCTCGAGCACCTCCTCGAAGGTGGGCACCTGGTACCGGCCGTCGTAGGACGCGGACTCGGGGCGGACCTGCGGCAGGCGCTCCTTGGCGCGCAGCGTCTTGAGCTCGGCGAGGGTGAAGTCCTCGGTGAACCAGCCGGTGAGGGCCACGCCGTCGACGACCTTGGTGGTCTTGCGGTCCGCGAACTCGGGTCGCTGGGCGACGTCCGTGGTGCCGTCGATCAGGTTCTCGTGGCGGACCACGAGCACGCCGTCCTTGGTGGAGACCAGGTCCGGCTCGATCACGTCCGCGCCCTGGGCGGCGGCCAGCTCGTAGGCGGCCAGGGTGTGCTCGGGTCGGTAGCCGGAGGCGCCACGGTGGCCGACGACGTCGGGGCGCACCACGGGCTTGCCCGTGACGGACTGCGCGGCGGCCGGGGCCGTCGGTGCGGCGGGGGCGGCGACGGCCGGGGCGGCCAGCGGGGCGCTGACGGCGACGGCGGCGGCGGCGAGGGCCACGAGGCCCCGGGCGGCGTGACGACGGACGGAGGTCATGGAACGGTCCTTTCCGGGAGGGGGATGACCGCTCCAGTGGGCCAGATCCGGGTGTCGGCCGGGTGGCCCCCCACCGGCCACAGACGGCCCGCCCGGTGAACAGCCGGTGACGGGCAGCTGATCGGAGACGTTCAACCGCCCGTCACGATGCCCGGCGCCGGGCCCGGCGGCTCAGCCCGCCGTCGACGACGGCCGCGTCAGTCCCAGCGTCTCCGGGACCGACGGGGCGCCGTCGCCGAGGACGTGCTCGCCCAGGAAGCCGAGGACGACCTCGTACCAGACCTTCGCGTGCTGCGGGGCGAGGATCCAGTGGTTCTCGTGCGGGAAGTAGAGGAAGCGGTGGTCCGTGGTGCCGTCCGCGGCGGCCGGCCGCCCGGACTTCGCCAGCAGGTCCGACCACAGGCGCAGCCCCTCGCCGATCGGCACGCGGTAGTCCTTGTCGCCGTGGATGACGAGCATCGGGGAGACGATCTCCCCCACGAACCGGTGCGGCGAGTTCTCCTGCTGCATCTGCTCGTCCATCTCGCGGGCCCAGTAGAACGCGGCGTCCGTCGTCGGGCCGAAGCCGTCCAGCGCCCACAGCGAGGCGTGCGTGACCACGCACCGGAACCGATCGGTGTGCCCGGCCACCCAGTTCGCCATGTAGCCGCCGAACGAGCCGCCCATGGCGGCGGTGCGGTCGCCGTCGACGTCCTCACGCGCCACGACGGCGTCCGTGAGCGCCATCAGGTCCGTGTAGGGCGCCTGGCCCCAGCGGCCCCAGCCGCGTTCGATGAAGTCCTGGCCGTAGCCCGTGGACAGCGCCGGGTCCGGCAGCAGCACCGCGTAGCCGCGCGCCGCCATGATCCACGGGGTCCAGCGCCAGCTCCACGCGTTCCACGAGCCCAGGGGCCCGCCGTGGATCCACAGCAGCAGCGGGTGACCGCCGGCCGGCGCCTCCCCCTCGGGGAGCACGAGCCAGCCGCGCACGTGCGTGCCGTCCTCGGCGACGGTCTCCACGTCCTCGAGGGTGCCCGGGATCGCGGGGCGCTCCACGGGGTTCGGCAGGCGCGTGGTCTCGCCCGTGGCCAGGTCGATCCGCGCCACCTCCGGCGGGAACAGGTAGGAGGAGCGGACGCCGTAGGCCGTGGCCCCGTCCGGGGAGAGCACGATGTCGGTCCACGCCTCGTCCTCCCGGGTCACCTGCGCGACGGCGCCGGTGGCCACCTCGATGCGGAACACCGGGCGGCGGCCCTCGGAGTCCGCGAGCGCGATCACCGCGGAGTCGTCCGGCAGCCACGCGACGACGTCGGCCCAGCGGTCCCAGCCGTGGGCCAGGGGCGTGGTCTGGCCCGTGGCCGTGTCCATCACGTACAGGCGCGGGTGCACGGCGGAGTGCGGGGTGGAGTCGGGGGTGCGGACGACGACGGCGCGCGTGCCGTCATGGCTGACGGGGCCGACGGCCACGTCCTCACCGGGGACGTCGTGCAGGACGCGGTGCTCGCCCGTGGCCAGGTCCACGCGCACCACCGTGCCCTCGCGCACGTTGCCGCGGGCCTCGGCGGTGGCGGCCGTGGTGAGCAGGAACGAGCCGTCCGGGGCCACCTGTGCGCCGATCCCGAATGCGTGGGAGCGCGGGAAGCCGGAGACGTGGCGCAGGTGGTGCGATGCGTCGTCGGCCTCGGGAGCCAGGCCGGAGGCGGCCGGGCCGGGCTCGGCGGCGTCCGCGTCCGTGGCGGGCTCGCCCTGCGGGTCCGGGCCGGCCTCGAGGACGAAGAGCTCGGGGCGGGCGGGGCCGAGGTCGTGGTCCCAGAAGCGGATGGGGTAGCCGGTGTGCAGGATGGCGTCCACGCCGGCGTCCCTGCGGGTCTGCGCGAGGGCCGCGTGCTCGGCCTCGGTGGTCGCACCGAGCAGCCGGTCCGCCGTGACGACCACGCGGTCCGCCGCGGATGCGCACGTGACCGCGGAGACCCCGCCCGGGCGGGAGAGCACCACGCGCGCCTCACCGCCCCGGGCCGGCAGGGCCCACAGGGCGCTGCGCTTCTCGGCCTCGGCGTCGGCGGGGTCGGGGCGGGCGGAGGTGAAGAAGAGGGTGCCGTCCGCGGCGAACTGTGCGCCGGCCTCGCCCTCGCGGGAGCGGGTCAGGCGGTGGGCGGGGCGCTCGCCCGCGGGGTCGACCTCCCAGAGGGCGGTGGCGTAGCCGGTGCCCTTTGCGTCCCGGGTGGCGACGGTGGTCACCAGGCGGGCGCCGTCCGGGCTGAGGGTGAGACCGGCGACGCGCGGCAGCGCGGTGAAGGCGTCGAGGTCGTGGAAGGGGGTGGCGGGGGCGGCCGGGGTGTCCGGGGTGGAGGTCATGCGTTCGTTTCTATCGGCCCGCACGTGATCCGGGCAACACGGAGGACGGCGGGGTGGCGGCCTTGACGGCGGGCCGCCCCGGTGCCCGCCGCGCCTCAGGCGCCGGGCCGCGTGCCGGCGTCGGCCCGGATCTGCTGGAGCTGCTCGCCGAGCCAGTCGACGTACTCGCCCATCCACTCCCCCGTGGCCTGATGGTTCCAGCTCTGGCCGACCACCGGCTGCGGGAAGACGACGGCGTCCGAGAGGGTGTCCCGCAGCGCGAGGGCGGGCCCCTCCTCATCCGCGACCGTCACCCACTGCATGCCGTGGCGCGCACCCAGGTGCTCGCCGAGCAGCACCGCGACGACGTCCAGCAGCACCGCCAGCTCCTCGGGGTCCAGCTCGTCGGCCTCCGCCTGCGAGCGGGCCAGCACGGCGTCGTAGTACGCGGCGACCGCGTCCAGGTCCAGGTGGTCCACGCCCTCCTGCGCGGCGAAGTCGCGACGGACGCGCACCCACTCCCGCTCGGGCTCGGTCAGGGGGCTCATCTCGGGCTGGTCGGTCATGGCCTCCATCCTGCCAGGCGCGTCGGGCGCCGTCGTCGCCGGAACGGACGGTGGCGGCCGCGCTTTCGTTCGCGAAACGGCGGCGTGTCGCAGCGCTTTCGTTCGAGAAACGGCGAGGAACCGGGGGGACACACCGCCGGAGGCCTCCGACCCTCCAGAGGGACCACTCGTGGACGCACCCGATGCCGCCCCGCCGGCGACGAGCCGAGCGTGCGGGCCGTCGTCGTCCGCCGCCCTCGCCCGGACTTGAGACACTGTCCCCATGCGCATCATGACCGTCTGCCTGGGGAACATCTGCCGCTCGCCCGCCGCCGAGGCCGTGCTGAACCGCAAGCTCGCGGAGGCCGGTCTCCACGACGTCGAGGTCACCTCCGCCGGCACGTCCGACGAGCACGTGGGCGCCCGGCCGCATCACCTCACCCGCGAGGTCGGCGGGGAACTGGGGTACGAGTTCCCGACGGTGGGGGTGCAGCTGTCCGCCGACCTCGTGGACGAGGCCGACCTGATCCTGGTGATGGACGAGGCCAACCTCGCCGACGCGCGGCGGCTCGCGACCACGGACGAGCAGCGGGACCGGATCCACCTGATGGGCGAGTTCGCGTCGGATGCGGACAGCGCCGGGGTGCGCGAGGTCCCCGATCCGTACGGGTATCCGCGGCCGCAGTTCGAGGAGATGTACCGGCAGATCGAGGACGCGGCAGACGGCGTCGTCGCCGCGATCCGCGACGGGCGCCTCTGACGGCCGGGGCGCGGTCCCGGGGTCCCGTCCCCGCCACGCGAACGCCGCCGGAAGCGGCCGTTTCTCGAACGAAAACGGTCTGGGACCCGCCGTTTCCCGAACGAAAGCGGGGTGGCGGCGGGGGTCGATCAGTCGTCGTGGGGGTCGTCGGAGTCGTCGAGGACCTCTCGCAGCCGCGCCGCCGTGTCCGCGCGCAGGGCGCCGCGGGTCTCGGCGCGGTCGGTCGTCGCGCGGGCGAGGGTCTCCCACACGGCCCGCACGTCCGCCGACAGTCCCCCGGCCTCGAGCTCGCCGAGGGTCTCACGGTGGGTCCGCAGCGTGTCGACGTCGCCGCGGGCCACGGGGCCGGTGAGGGCGCCGTCGCCGTCGGTGAGCGCGTTCTCCAGCGCGGCGGTCATGAGCGAGCGCAGCACCCGCTCCGGGTCGGCCACCCCGATCGTCTCGAGGATCTGACGGGCCTGCGCCGTCAGCGTCACCAGGTGGTTCGACCCGTGGGACAGCGCCAGGTGGTAGGCCGCCCGGTCGGCCTCCTTCACGACCACGGGCTCGCCGCCCATCTCCACCACGAGCGCCTGGGCCACGGGCAGCACCACGGGGTCCGCGGTCACGCCGAACACGCAGTCCTGCAGCCGGGCGACGTCGAGGCTCAGCCCCGTGAACGTCATGGCCGGGTGGATCGCCAGGGGGATCGCCCCGTGCGCGCGCACCGGCTCCATCACCCCCACCCCGTAGCGGCCGGAGGTGTGCACGAGCAGGTGGCCGGTCTGCACGTGGCCCGCGGCGGCCAGGCCGGCCACGAGCTCGCCCAGCGCGTCGTCCGGGACGGCGAAGACGACCATCTCGGAGCGGCGCAGGATCTCGGGGATCTCCAGGACGGGCACGCCCGGCAGGAGCATCTCCGCGCGGTCCCGCGAGGCCTCGGAGACGGCGTGCACGCCCGTGATCGTGTGGCCCGCAGCCCGCAGCGCCGAGCCCAGCACGGCCCCCACACGACCCGCGCTCACCACGCCGACGCCCAGCCGCCCGGGCCGCTGCG
This sequence comes from Micrococcus luteus, assembly GCF_022664405.1. Lineage (NCBI taxonomy): Bacteria > Bacillati > Actinomycetota > Actinomycetes > Micrococcales > Micrococcaceae > Micrococcus > Micrococcus luteus. Next base: position 26,981 of record NZ_JAKRLB010000015.1, read on the forward strand.
CCGGGTCATGCGGGTCCAGGCTCAGGTCGAGTCCGCCGGTCATCGCTCCTCCTCGCCGCGCACGGCGGGGACGTCTGCCCCGCTCTCCTCCCCGACGACGGCGCCGCCGCCGACGCCGGCCCGGGCCAGTTCGCGGCGGCCCACCTCGGTGGCCGCGACCTCGCGCGTGCGCTGCTCGAAGCGGGCCAGCTCCTCGGGGCGCATCCACTGGTCGCGGTCGGTGAGGCGACGCGAGACGGCGGCGTGCCGGGCCTCCCGGGCGTACAGGTCCACGGCCACGTCCTCGTCGAGGTCGCGGACCACGGCGTTCGCCCCCGCGACCCACACGCGCACCGTGGCCAGACCCAGGCGTCGCTGCACCGGGCCCTGCGCCAGCTCGGCCGCCTGCATGCGCTCGTGCTGGAGGGTCTGCAGCCGGCGGTTCAACCAGCCGCTGCGCACCACCAGCAGGGACCGCGTCGTCGTGAAGCCGGTCCGCCGCCAGGCGAACCAGTTGAACCACCACCTGCCGCGCCGCGGCACGTGCTGGAAGCCGCCCTCCGTGCCGGTGCCGTGCACGCCCAGGTGCATGAGCCCGGCGGGGGTCAGCCCCTGCGCGGCGCGCGGATCATCCTCCAGGCCCGGGTCCGGGGCCACGACCGTGAGGACGCGGAGCACGTCCTCCCACGGGCCGACGGGCAGCGCGACGTCCCGGGCGCCGTCGGACTCCTGCAGGTACCCGGCCACCGCCATGTTCACCCGATACCAGCCGAAGGGCCGCCAGAACAGGGGCTGGGAGACGGTCACCCCCTGCACCCGCCCCGGCGGGACGGCCTGGTGGGTGGTCTCGGTGAGCCCGTGCCGCAGTCGCAGCCCGTCGGTGGAGCGGCGCACCTGGAAACCCCAGCCGGCGTTCAGCCGGGACCACGCGACGCCGGCCACGGAGAACAGGGCGGGCAGGGCCGCGGCCGCGCCGATCCCGGTCAGGGTCTCCCCATCGTCCAGCACCGCCTCGGGCAGCAGCGCGACCACGAGGGCGAGGCCGCCCAGCCAGATCAGGGACCCGGCCAGCACCCCCAGCACGCCTCCGGAGAGCAGGACGGAGCCGAGGAGCCGCCCCGCGGGCACCTGCAGCATGAGTTCGCCGGCGTCCGCGGCGTCGGCGTCGGGGAGGCCGGGCTCGGCCGCGCGCTCCGGCGCGGACGCGTCCGCCCCGGCTCCCCCGAGCATCCCCGACGCGCGGTCCAGGATCTCCCGGCGCACCGCTTCGGCCTCGGCGCGGCGCAGGAAGGACAGCTCGAGCGCGGACTCGCCGCCGTCGGCCGCTTCGACCTTCACTGTGGCCAGCCCGAGCAGCCGAGCCACGAGGGGGTGCTGCAGGTCCACCGCCTGGATGCGGTCGTAGCGCATCTGCCGGCGGCTGCGGAAGAGCCAGCCCTGGCGCAGCTCGATCCGGTCCTCCCCGCAGCGGAACCGGGTGAACCACCAGGAGAAGAAGAACACGAGGCTGATCAGCAGGGTGACCCCCAGCAGGATGCCGCCGGCCACGAGCAGGCTGCCGTCGCCGCCGCCCGGGGCGTCCTCCCCGCTGAGCCGGCCCGCCGCGAAGTCCTCCACCGCGTTGCGGCCCGCGAAGAACAGGATCAGCAGCAGGAAGGTCCAGCCCCGCACCCAGGGCGAGGCGGGGTGGACGCGGACCCAGCCGGCGTCGTCGGCGGGGGGCGGGGCGGCCGCGCTCACAGGCCCGCCAGCCGCGCCTGGCCGCGCGCCATGAGGACCTCGCGCAGCTCCTCGGCCCTCTCGCGGGGCACGCCCTCCAGGGTGACGTCCCCGCCCGCGGCGGCGGTCTTCAGGGTGAGGGTCTGCAGCCCGACCCGGCGCAGCAGCGGACCGTCCGACACGTCCACGTACTGCAGGCGGCCGTACGGCACCGCATGCACGCTGCGGAACAGGATGCCCTCGCGCCACAGGACGTCGTCCTCGCGCTCGGCCCAGCCCATCGCGCGCACGCGCCGCGGGATCAGGATCAGGTCCACGATCCAGGACACGACGACGACGGCCGGCAGCCCCCACGCGACCCACGCGGCCATCCCCGCCCACGGGCCGGTGAGCTTGAGGATCAGCGGCACGGAGAACGCGGCGAGCCAGATCAGGTGGCCGATGGTCGTGGCGATGAGCTTCACCGTCGCCAGCCGCGGCGAGGCCGGCGTGAAGGCCACGCCGCTCAGGTCAATGCCGGGCACGGGCATACCCTCCTTCCGTCTCGGGACGGGCCGGTCGGCCCGGGGACCCATCCTGCCCACGACCGCCCTCGGGCGCATCCTCCTCAGGCGGGATCCGGCACCACCGTTCGACGATCAGCCCCACCACCAGCAGGACGAGACCGCCGACGGCCTGCAGGGCGGCCTCCCGCACGGTCGGTGCCTCCACGCCGGCCCGCAGCAGCACCTGCACCGCCACCCCGGCGTGCCACCCGCCGAGGGCCGCTCCCGCGAAGCCGGAGGCCTGGCCGAGCACGAGGGTGCGGGCCGCGGCGAGCGGGTCCATCCGCGCGGCGGCGGGCTTCTCCCGGTCGCGGCGCACGCGCCAGCCCAGCGCGAGGCACAGCACGGAGACCGCGGCCACGGTGATCAGGCCGCCGCGGCCCACCACGGGCGCCGGCCAGCCCAGGGACGGCGCGGCGAGCCCGGCCAGCCAGCCGAGCACGGCGGCCACCAGCACCACGAGCAGGGTCCACCCGGAGCGCAGCGCGATCACGTGGCCTCCCTCCCGAGGGCGTCCGGGCGAGCGGGGCGGAGCGGGGCGACGTCGTCGGTGCCGGCCAGCAGCCGGTGCCGCTCGGGCTCCTGGCGGCGCACCCCGGGGGCGTCCGCGGCGACGGCGGCGAGGTCGGCGACGGGCGTGCCGGCGAGCATGGCGTCCGCGTCGAGCCACAGCCACGGCAGCAGCACGAAGGCCCGCTCGGCCGCGCGGGGGTGCGGCAGGGTGAGGTCCGGGTGGTCGCTGCGCACGTCCCCGTAGGCGATCACGTCCACGTCCAGGGTGCGCGCGCCCCAGCGGACCTCACGCCGCCGATGGTGGTCCTGCTCGAGCCGGTGCGCCACCGCGAGCAGCTCCCACGGCGCGAGGTCCGTGCGCAGCGTGACCACCTGGTTGAGGTAGTCGGGCTGGCCCGGCGGCCCGCCCACGGGTGTGGTGACGGCCCGGGGCGAGGCCCGGACGTCCGTGATGTGCGGCAGCGCGGACAGGGCGGCGACGGCGGCGTCGAGCGTCTGCGCGGGCTCGCGCAGGTTGGCGCCGAGGGCCAGCACGGCCGCGACGGGCGCGTCCGGGCGGGCGCCCAGCTCGGGGATGGGCGCGGGGCCCTCGGCCGGGTGCGACCAGTCGACGGTGCTCACGCGAGGTCCTCCCGGGTGCGGTGCACGGTGACGGCGGCGTCCGCGAAGTCGTGCGGGATGGGCGCCTGCGGCTTGTGCACGGTGACCTCGACGGCGGTCACCACGGGCTGCTCGGCGAGGACGGCGCGGGCGATCCGGTCGGCGAGGGTCTCGATCAGGTCCACCGGCTCCCCGGTGACCAGGCGGACCACCGTGTCCGCGACCTCGGCGTAGTTGGCGGTGCGGGCGAGGTCGTCGCCGGCCGCGGCGGGGCCGGCGTCGAGGTGGAGGACGACGTCCGTGACGAACGGCTGCCCGTCCCGGCGCTCGTGGTCGAAGACCCCGTGGTGCCCGACGGCGGACAGCCCGGCCAGGCGGATGCGGTCCCGGGCGCTCACGGCAGCACGTCCTCGGAGACGGGCTCACCCGGGGCGTGCGCCCCGACCCAGGCGGCGGCGGCGCGGACGGCGTCGGCGCTGGCGCGCACGTCGTGCACGCGCACGCCCCACGCGCCCTGGGCGGCGGCGAGGGCGGAGATGGCCGCGGTGGCGGCGTCGCGCGCGGCGGGCGGGGCCGGGGTGCCGTCGTCGTCCGCCAGCAGCGTGCCCAGGAACCGCTTGCGCGAGGCGGCGACGAGCACCGGGTGGCCCATGGCGCGGAGCCACTCGAGGCCGCGCAGCAGCTCCCAGTTCTGCTCGCCGGCCTTCGCGAAGCCCAGGCCCGGGTCGACGATCAGCTGCGCGGGCTCGACGCCCGCGGCGAGGAAGCGGCCGGCCACGTCCCGCAGCTCGCACACGACGTCCGGGACGGTGTCCTCGTAGACGGCCAGCCCGTCCATGGTCTGCGGGTTCCCGCGGTTGTGCATGAGGATGTACGGCGCGCCCGACGCGGCGATCAGCGCCGGCATATCCGGCTCGTGGGCGAGGCCGGAGACGTCGTTGACGATCACCGGCCCCAGCGCCAGGGTGGCCCGGGCGGTGGCGGTGTGGCGCGTGTCCACGGAGAGGACGACGTCCTCGGCCAGCAGCGCCTCGATCACGGGCAGGATGCGCTCCTGCTCCTCGGCCGGCGGCACGGCGCGGGCCCCGGGGCGGGTGGACTCCCCGCCCACGTCCACGATGTCCGCGCCGTCCGCGACCATGCGCCGGGCGTGCTCGACGGCCGCGCGGACGGTGGCGTGCTCCCCGCCGTCCGAGAACGAGTCAGGGGTGACGTTGAGGATGCCCATGACCAGGGTCCGGCCCGCGGGCAGCCGCCCCAGCAGGGCGCGGTTCGCCTCCCGCGCCGCCGCGTCGATGCTCTCGTCCACGTGTCCTCCTCCGCCGTCGGTGGTCCTCAGCCGTGCATGATGAGGCTCATCGCCTCGGAGCGCGTGGACGGATCCCGCAGCTGGCCGCGCACCGCCGAGGTGACGGTCTTCGCGCCCGGCTTGCGCACGCCGCGCATGGACATGCACATGTGCTCGGCCTCCACCACCACGATCGCCCCGCGCGGGGCCAGGTGCTCCATGAGCGCCTCCACCACCTGCGTGGTCAGCCGCTCCTGGACCTGCGGACGCCGCGCGTACAGCTCCACGAGGCGGGCCAGCTTGGACAGCCCCGTCACGCGGCCCTCGGCGGAGGGGATGTAACCGATGTGCGCGGTGCCGTGGAACGGCACCAGGTGGTGCTCGCACGTCGAGTAGAACGGGATGTCCTTCACGAGCACGAGCTCCTCGTGCGCGATGTCGAACGTGGTGCCGAGCACCTGGTCCGGGCTCTGGTGCAGGCCCGCGAAGAACTCCGCGTACGCCTTGGCCACTCGCGCCGGGGTGTCCGCCAGGCCCTCGCGGTCCGGGTCCTCACCGATCGCCAGCAGGATCTCCCGCACCGCCGCCTCGATGCGCGGCCGGTCGACCGCGGTCGAGTCCGGGTCGAACGTGCCGGGGACGGCGTCGTCGGGGGTGTGGGCTGTCATGCGGGTCTCCTGCGCGGTCAAAAGGTCGGTCCCTCGCCGGGGCCCGGCGTGTTGCTCGGACCGCCGTGCGGCGGCAGGCCGGGGCCGGTCGCGTCCCCGCCCAGCGACGACGGCGGCGCACCCTCCGGACGCACCGGCACCGTGGTGCCCTCGACGCCGACGGGGGTCTGCTCCCCGCCGTCGTGGCGCGAGCGGCGCTCGGAGGGGGAGAGGACGGGCGGGATGTCCTGCGGGAGCCGGTCGTCCGAGGCCAGCCACACGCCGCGCTCGGGCCGCTTGCGCACGTCCGCGAAGATGGCGGCGATGGCCTCCTGGGTGAGCGTCTCCTTCTCGAGCAGCTCGTAGGCCAGCCGGTCCAGGACGTCCCGGTTCTCCGTGAGCACCCAGTGGGCCTCGGCGTGGGCCTGGTCCAGCAGGGTGCGGACCTCGGCGTCCACCAGGTACGCGAGCTCCTCGGAGTACTCGCGGGAGGAGCCGCCGGGGGCACCGCCCACGAAGGGCTCGGAGCTGCCGCCGCCGAGCTTGACGGCGCCCACCTTGGCGGACATGCCGTACTCGGTGACCATCTTGCGGGCCGTGTCCGTGGCCTTCTGGATGTCGTTCGCGGCGCCCGTGGACGGGTCCTTGAACACGATCTCCTCCGCCACGCGCCCGCCCATGGCGTACGCGAGCTGGTCCAGGAGCTCGTTGCGAGTGACGGAGTACTTGTCGTCCTCCGGGACCACCATCGTGTAGCCCAGGGCGCGGCCGCGGGGCAGGATCGTGATCTTGGTGACCGGGGCGGAGTTGCGCAGCCCGGCCGCGACGAGCGCGTGGCCGCCCTCGTGGTAGGCGGTGACCTTGCGCTCGTGCTCGTTCATCAGGCGGCTGCGCTTCTGCGGGCCGGCCATCACGCGGTCCACGGCCTCGTCCAGGGCGTGATTGTCGATCACGTTGTTGTTCGAGCGCGCCGTGAGCAGCGCGGCCTCGTTGATCACGTTGGCCAGGTCCGCACCCGTGTAGCCGGGGGTGCGCTTGGCCAGGGAGCGCAGGTCCACGTCCAGGGCGATCGGCTTGCCCTGCGCGTGCACCTCGAGGATCCTGGCACGGCCCTCGAGGTCCGGGGCGTCCACGGGGATCTGGCGGTCGAAGCGGCCCGGGCGCAGCAGCGCCGGGTCCAGGACGTCCGGGCGGTTGGTCGCGGCGATCATGATGACGTTCGTGGAGGCGTCGAAGCCGTCCATCTCCACGAGCATCTGGTTCAGGGTCTGCTCGCGCTCGTCGTTGCCGCCGCCGATGCCTGCGCCGCGGTGCCGGCCGACGGCGTCGATCTCGTCCACGAAGATGATGGCGGGGGCGTTGGACTTGGCCTGCTCGAAGAGGTCGCGCACGCGCGAGGCGCCGACGCCCACGAACATCTCCACGAAGTCCGAGCCGGAGATCGAGTAGAACGGCACGCCGGCCTCACCGGCCACGGCCTTGGCCAGGAGGGTCTTGCCCGTGCCGGGCGGGCCGTAGAGCAGCACGCCCTTGGGGATCTTGGCGCCCACCGCGCGGAAGCGGTCCGGCACGGTGAGGAACTCCTTGATCTCCTGGAGCTCCTCCACGGCCTCGTCCGCGCCCGCGACGTCCTTGAACAGCACGTCCGGGTTGTCCTTGTTGATCAGCTTGGCGCGGGACTTGCCGAACTGCATGACCTTGCCGCCGCCGCCCTGCATGCGGGACATCAGGAACCAGAACAGCAGTGCGATGAGCAGGAACGGGACCATGAAGCCGAGCAGCGAGAGGAACCAGTTGCTCCGCACCGGCTCGTCCGTGTAGCCGTCCAGGGCCGAGTCGTCCACCGCGGTGACCACGTCCGTGGCGCGCGCGCTGGCGAAGTAGAAGTAGACCTCCTTGCCGAGGTCCCGGTCGTCCTGCTTGTAGGGCTCACGCAGGGTGAGGTCCACGCGCTGGTCCCCGTCCACCACGCGGGCCTGCGCGGCCTTGTCGTCCTTCAGCAGGGCCATGCCCACGTTGGTGTCCACCATGGTGCGGCCGCTCTGTGACGTGGTCAGCGGGATCGCGACGGCGAGGACCAGCAGGCCCAGCAGGATCCAGACGTAGGGCTTGTTGAACAGCTTCTTCACGGTCCGAGTGTCTCCTGGTCTGCCGCGGGGGCCGGGCTGCCCGGGGCGGCCGCCGTGCGGCCGGGGCCGGCGCAGGGCCGACGTCGCGCCCGGGTCAAGCCCCCACGGTACCGGCCCGGCCCGGGTGTCCGCTGACTGTTCGCGTCAGGTGGACAGGGCGCGGGCGGTCGGCCGGCGGCGACGTCGGCCAGCGCCGTCTTGACGCCCACCGGGAATGCGAGAGGTCGGAATGGCGCGTGGATGGCGCCTCGGAGCGACCGCTCGCGTGACAGGTCGCCGGCGCTGCGGTCGCGCCCCTGTGTCCCCTCCTGCACAGACCCCCGTGCACCCGCATTCCTCCCCAGGCCGGCGGCGGCTCAGGACGCCGCCCGCTTTACCGCGCCAGGCTGGCACCATGCGTCACCCCGCCCCGCTTCCCGCGGCCTTGCTTCACGGCCCCTTCACCGCCGCGCAGGCGAGGGCCGCCGGCATCGACCGCAACCGGCTGCGTCGCTCCGACGTCGAACGCCTCGCCCGGGGCCTCTACCGCCGGCGTGAGGCCACCCCGGCCGCCGTCGAACGCCCCGTGGCCGGCTCCTCCCCCTACCGGTGGAGCACCCCGCTCTCGGCCACCCAACACGAGCTCCTGCTGCGACTCGCCCGGCACCGCGCCACCACGGTGGTGTCGCACCAGACCGCGGCCCGCGCCCGGGAGGTCTGGCTGCCGGAGCGACTGGACGCGGGGGACGACGTCCACGTGAGCCGCCCGCGAGACCGTGGCCAGCTCTCCCTCCCCGGCGTCACCTCCCACCGAACAGCGCTCCCGCCCGCGGACGTGGAGCGCGTGCGGATCGGCGGCCTGGCCTGGTACGTCACCGCCCCGCCCCGTCTCTGGGTCGACCTCTCGGCCCTGCTCGACGACGACGAGCTCGTCATCCTCGGCGACCATCTCGTCCGCCGGGCGCAGCTGTCCGGCGGCCCGGACGCCGCCGAGCGGACCCGGGCGGCCCTGGCCCAGGCGGCCGAAGCGAGCCCGTCCGCGCACAACCGACGACGACGGCTCCGCACCACCGCCACACTGGTCCGGGTGGGGGCGCACTCGCCGAAGGAGACGCGGCTGCGGCTCGCGCTGAGGGCCGCCGGGCTCCCCGAGCCCGCACTGCAGCTCGAGGTCTGGGACCCGGAGTTCTCCCTGCACCACCCCGCGACGGCGGACCTGGGCTATCGGCAGGCGAGAGTGGCCCTGCACTACGACGGCGGCCACCACGGCGCGGATCGCCAGATCGACCGCGACGTGCAGCGCAACGCGGCCTTCGAGCGACGGGGCTACCGGAACATCACCGTGTCCTCCTCCGACGCTCGCCGCGGATTCACGCGCGTGATCGTGGAGGTGCGCCGTCACCTCGGGGACGCCGGCGACCTGTCACGCAAGGAGTCGGAATGGGGCGTGAATGGCACCTCAGAGCGACCGCTCACGTGACAGGTCGCTGCTGCGGCGGCCACGCCGGGCCGGGCCCCCGGTCAGCTGTACACGTGCGGGGCGAGGGTGCCCACGAAGTCCAGGTTGCGGTACTTCTCCGCGTAGTCCAGGCCGTAGCCCACCACGAACTCGTTGGGGATGTCCCGCCCGACGTACTTCACGTCGATGTCCACCTTCATGGCCTCCGGCTTGCGCAGCAGGGTGCAGATCTCGACCGAGGCCGGGCCGCGGGACTCCAGGTTGGCCTTGAGCCAGGACAGGGTCAGGCCGGAGTCGATGATGTCCTCGACGATCAGGACGTGCCGGCCCGTGAGGTCCGCGTCGAGGTCCTTGAGGATGCGCACCACGCCGGAGGACTTGGTGCCGGAGCCGTAGGAGGAGACCGCCATGAAGTCCAGCTCCACGTGGGAGTGCAGGGCGCGGGTGAGGTCGGCGACCACCATCACGGCGCCCTTGAGCACGGCGACGATGAGCAGGTCCTTGTCCGCGTAGTCGCGGTCGATCTGGCGGGCCAGGTCCGTGATCGTGTCCTGCACGTCCTCGCGGGACATGAGGACGTGGCTGAGGTCGTTCTGGACATCCTGTGCGTCCATGCGCCGCTCCTGGTGAGTGCTCGTGCGGGAATGCCGGGCCGGGCCGCAGTCAGGGACCGGGCAGGCAGGGGATGAGGTCCAGTCTGGCACACGCCCGATGCGCGGCCACCCCGCCGGGCAGCTCCACCGGACCGGCCGACGTGCCCCCCGCGCGGGCGCCCGTCACGAGGGCGTCCACCGCGAGGATCCGTTCGCGGGGCGGGGCCTGCCCTCCCGCGGCGCGGGCGGCGCGCGCGATCACGCGGTGGCGCACGGCGGCGGGCAGCGCGGCCAGGGCGTCCAGATCCAGGGAGACGACGCGCGGGTCCCGGGCGGGCGGGTCGACGCGCAGCCGGGTGACCTCGGCGCCGGCCCATGCCTCGAGGGCCGCGGCGTCCTCGGCCGCGATGGCCGCGGTGCGCACCAGCCCGGCCCGCACGCCGGGGCCGAGGCCGGCGTCGGGGTCCTCGAGCGCGGGCAGCACGCGGGTGCGGACCCGCGAACGCAGCAGCGCGGGATCGCGGTTGTGCGGGTCCTCGAACCAGGTCAGCCCGGCCCAGCGGCAGATCGTCTCGGTGTCCGCGCGGGTCAGGCCCAGCAGCGGGCGGGCGACGGCGGCCCCGCCCGGCAGCGTCCCGCGCGCCGGGATCCCCGCGAGGGACCGCGTGCCGGACCCGCGGGCGAGCCCGAGGAGGACCTGTTCGGCCTGATCGTCGGCGGTGTGGGCGGTGAGGACGACGGCGGTGCCCGCCCCCGGGGCGGCGCCCCCCTGCCCCGCCTCCCGGGCGGCGGCGGCGAGGGCCACCCGGCGGGCACGCCGGGCGTCGGCCTCGGGGCCGTCGCCGGTGCGGGCCACCTCGACCCGCGTGACGGTGACCGGGGTCAGACCGAGGATGCGGGCGACGTCGGCGGCGGCCGCCGCCACCGCGTCGCTGCCCGACTGCAGCCCGTGGTCCACCACGGCCGCGCCGATCGGGCCGAGCCGCGCACCCTCCCGGGTGCCCACGAGGACGGCGCAGGCCACGGCGAGCGCGAGGGAGTCGGCGCCACCGGAGAGGGCGACGAGGCCGCGGGGACGACTCCCCGCCCGGCCCGGCACGACATCCGCGCGACGGGGCCCGTCGCCCGCCAGGGCCTCCCGCACCGCCGCGACGGCCCGGTGCAGGGGCTCGGGCCAGCGGGTGCGCGGCGGCCATGCGCCGACCGCGGGCAGGCCGCCGACCCCGCCCGCCGGCGTCGGCCCCGGGTCCCGCGCCTCAGGCCTGGGCACGGATGCGCGCCCCCCACGTCTCGGGGGCGTGGAGCTCGGCCTCGCTCGGCAGCAGCTCGGGGGCGTCCCAGACCACGTTGAACCCGGCCATGCCGAGCTCGGCCACGGCGGCGGCCACGAACCTCTGACCGTCGCGATACTGGGCCATCTTGGCGTCCATGCCCAGCAGGCGGCGGAGCATGCGGTCCAGGGGCGAGCGGCGGTCGCCGCGCTCGTCGAAGCGGCGGCGGATGGTCTTGACGGAGGACACGACGGAGGAGTCGACACCGTCCATCACCACGTTCGCGTGCCCCTCGAGCAGGGACATCACGGCCGTCAGCCGGGACAGGCGCTCCCGGTCCTCCTCGTCCTGGATCGCACCGAGCAGGCCCGGCGTGGGTCGGGCCGGGGCCACGTCCTGCGCGTCGTGTCCGTCCCGCGCCCCAGTCCGGCCGGCGTCGGCCTCCCGACCCAGCGGGTTCGCCGCCGCGAGCGCGGTGCGCAGGCGCTCGGGCAGGGACTCGGCCTTGTCGAACAGGCCGACGGTGAGCGCCGTGATCTCGGCCCGCAGGTGCTCGCGCAGCCAGGGCGCGGCCGCGAACTGCACGCGGTGGGTCTGCTCGTGCAGGCACACCCAGAGGCGGAAGTCCGCCGGGTCCACGTTGATCTCCGCGCGCACCTGCGCGACGTTCGGGGCCACGAGCAGCAGGCGTCCGCCGGCGGGGCCGCCCGCCGTCCCCCCGGGGCCGGGCAGCGCGATGAACGGGTCGTACTGGCCGAGGATCCTCCCGGACATCCAGGCGAGGATCCCGCCCATCTCCAGGGCGGTGGCGTGCCGGGTGACGCGGGTGGTGGCGGCGGCGTGCTCGCGGGGCCGGGTGTCCCGCAGATGCGCGAACGTGGGGTCCAGCAGGGTGGCGAAGGACTGGGTGGCGGCGCGCGACCAGGTGGGGCGGTCCACCACGAGCACCTGCGAGTCGCGCAGGTCCCGTGCCGCCTCGAGCCCGGTCAGGCGGTGGACGTGCGGCACGGCGGCCTCCGCGGCGGCGCGCAGGCCCTCCGCCTCGCGCGTCGCCTCCCGCGGCGTGAACCGGGGCCCGGCGGCGGCGAGGGACCGTGCGGTCCGTGCTGCGAAGGCCCAGTCCACCGGGTGGGCGACGGCGGGGCCCGGCTCGGCGGGGGCGCCCGGCTCGGCGTCCGCGGCGGCGCGGGGGCGGTCGGTCGCGTGGTCGTCGCTCATGGGCTCCATCAGATCACAGGCCCCGGACCTCGGATCAGAGCCCGGCGACGGCGCTGACGGCCTCGTCGACCGCCGCGCGCGCGGGCTCCAGCTTCCACTGCAGATCCGAGCAGATGATGCTGAACGCGAGGACCCGCCCGGACGTCGTGGTGACGGTGCCGGTGAGGGAGACCGTCTGGTCGAGCGTGCCGGTCTTCGCGGCCACGGCCTGCCGCGCGGGGGCATCCGGGAACCGATCGCCGAGGGTGGAGTCCTCGCCGGGCCGCGGCAGGCCCTCCAGCACGGTGCCCAGGGCGGGTGTGCGGGCCACCCCGGCGACGACGCCGGCCAGCTGGCCCGCGCTGACCCGGTTGTCCGGGGAGAGGCCCGAGGAGTCCACGAGCGCCATCCCGGCGGTGTCCACGCCGAGGTCCTCGGCGGTGGCCGTCAGCAGCTGCGTGGCGCCCTCGTGGGTGGCGGACAGGTCGGCGGCGGGCGCGGCCGTGTGGGCCAGGGCCTCGACCACCTGGTTCTCCGAGTGGGCCAGCAGGTACGCGACCTGCTCCCCCACGGGCGCGGACTCCACCGCCGCGACGGGGGCGGCGGCGAGGACCGTGGCGCGCGGCACCTCGGTGGCCGGAATCGTGTCCCGCAGACCCACCTCGAGGTCGGCGCCGGAGGCGGCCGCCGCGTCGTCGAGCGCGGCCTGGAAGGTGAGCGCGGCGAACTGCGCCGGGGCCTCGATGCGGTCCTCCCCGGTGCCAGGGGCCTCACGGCCGCCGTAGGTGGCCAACGGCTGCACCGGCGCGATGTTGCCGCTCTCCGGGATGTCCGACGTCCAGCGCGGGTTCAGGGCCGTGCGGTCCGCGAAGAGCCGCAGGTCCGTGCTGACCACCACCTGCCCGGTGACGCCGTCCTCGACCAGCCCGGCCACGGTCCGCTCCGCGAGGGTGCGCAGGCCCGCGCGGCCGGAGACGGCCTTCGAGTCCGAGGCGCCCGTGCCCAGCAGCACGTCGCCGCCGCCCACGAGCACCAGCTCGGTGGCCGCGCCGTCCGCGGTGGGCTGGGCCACCACGGTGGTCTGCAGGGTCGTCTCAGGACCCAGTGCGGAGACGATGGCCGCGGCGGCGAGCACCTTGAGCGAGGACGCGGGGGCCACGGGCTCGTCCGCGTCCCGCGCGTACAGCACCTCGCCGGTGGCCAGGTCGCGGAACTCGGCGGAGACCGTGCCCGGAGACGTCGCCAGCCCCGGCTCGACGGCGGCCGCCACCTCGGCCGCGGTGGGGCCGGCGGACGGGGACGACGACGTCGGCGCGGCGGTCGTCGACGAGGCGGGCGCGCTCGACGGGGCCGTCGGTGCGGTCACGGGCCCGCAGGCGACCAGGACGGCCGCGAGCGCGGCCAGGAGGACGGCGGGGAGCGGGCGGCTCCGGGGGCGTTCCGTGCGTCGATCCCGACGCCCAGCGCGCCCCGTGTCCACCTGTCCCATGCGTCCATCATGACGGACGCCCCCGGTAGGCTGACGGCAGCACCGCCGGTCGGCGCCGCGCCGCCCGGACACCCCACCCTCTGTGCGAAGGAGAGTCATGGCGCACGACGTCACCATCGAGATCCCCGCGGGCTCCCGCGTGAAGTACGAGTTCGACCACGAGACCGGCCGCCTGCGCCTGGACCGCGTGCTCTTCACCTCCATGCAGTACCCCACGCACTACGGCTACTTCGAGAACACCCTCGGCGAGGACGGCGACCCGCTGGACGCCCTCGTGTACCTGCCGGGCTTCGACCTGGTGCCGGGCTGCGTCGTCGAGGCCCGCCCGATCGGCGTGTTCAACATGACCGACGACGGCGGCGGCGACGCCAAGCTGCTGTGCGTCCCGGCGGACAAGCGCTACGACCACATCACCGAGCTCGAGCACGTGGAGGAGTCGCTCAAGCAGGAGATCGAGCACTTCTTCACCCGCTACAAGGACCTGGAGCCGGGCAAGTGGGTCAAGGCCGAGGGCTGGGAGGGCCGCGCGGCGGCCGAGGCCGAGCTCGAGGCCTCCATCCAGCGCTTCAACGCCGAGGGCGAGGAGTCCCCGACCGACGAGCCCCAGGGCCGCGCGGTGGACACCGAGGAGGCGCAGCCGGCCACCGAGGAGGGCGAGGCGACGGACGAGCCCCAGGGCCGCTGATCCCCGCACCGCCCACGCGCGCGACGCCGGCCGCTCACCCCTCGGGGTGGGCGGCCGGCGTCGTCTGCGGGCTGGCAGAATCGACGACCATGTTCGTGCTCACCATCAACCAGCGGGACACCCTCGACGCCGGCGACCGCGTGGACACGTTCCTGCGCGCCCTCCAGGACGTGCCGGGGCTGGGCGACGCCGTCGCGCTCCCGTTCCAGCGCGCCGTGGGCGACGAGCTGATCGGCGCCGTCGAGGACCCGCGCGTCGCCGTGGACGTGGCGCTGCGCGCCCTGCGGCAGCGCCGCTGGAACGTGGGGGTCGGCGTCGGGACGGTGACGCACGCGGACGGTGCGGCGGGCGTGCCCGCCTCCGGGGACCTGCACGACGCCGGCGGGCCCGGTCTCGCGGCGGCGCGGCGGGCCGTGGAGGCGGCGGCCGTGTCCACCGCGCGGATCCCGTTGGCCGTGCGCGGCCGCGACGAGGAGGCGGCCGCCGAGGCCGAGGCCGTGCTGCGACTCGTCGGGCAGCTCGTGTGGTCCCGGACCGACGCCGAGTGGGCGGTGCTGGACCTGCTGGTGCCCGGCGTGCGCGGCCAGCAGAAGCCGGCGGCCGCCGCGCTCGGGATCACGGCGCAGGCCGTCTCGCAGGCGGTGCAGCGCTCCTACTGGAACGAGGAGCACGCCTGCCGCCCCGCCGCCGCGCGGCTGCTCACGCTGGCGGGGGGCTGACCCGGCGGCCCGGGCCGGTCGCGCCGCTCAGGCCGCGGCCGGCTCCTCGAGGAGCGAGCGCAGCACCGTGGCGAGCCCGTGCTCGTCCACGTGCCCGGTGACCTCGTCCGCGGCGGCCACGACCTCCTCCACGGCCTGGCCCATGGCCACGCCGCGGCCGGCCCAGCGCAGCATCTCGATGTCGTTGCGGCCGTCGCCCACGGCCACGGTGTCCTCGGGGGCCACCTTCAGCACGGTGCGCAGCGCCTCGAGCCCGGAGGCCTTGGTCACGCCCGCCGCGGCGACGTCGAGCCACGCCGTCCAGCCCACGGAGTAGGTCACGCCGGACAGGCCGATGCCCTCCACCGCGCGACCGAACTCCTCGGCGGAGGAGTCCGTGGAGAACACCACGAGGCGCACGGCCGTGGTGTCCATGAGCTCCTCGAACGTGACGCCCTCCGCGGCCACGCCGAAGGACATGTCCTGGAACCGCTCGGTGGAGCGGAAGGTGCCGTCCGGCAGCTCGAGCGCGTACTTGGCGCTGGGCAGGCGGTGGCGCAGCTGGGTCAGGACCGAGCGCGGGTCGAAGGTGCGCAGGTCCGTGACCTCGTAGCCCTCCTCCAGCTCGGGGTCCAGGCGCAGCGTGACGCCGCCGTTGGAGCACACCATGAAGCCGGCGCCGATCCCCAGGGAGCGGGCCACGGGCAGGGTGGCCGCGCGGGAGCGGCCCGTCGCGATGACCACGTGGTGCCCGGCGTCCAGCACGGCCCGCACGGCCGCGCGCACGGGCTCATGCAGATGGCCGTCATGGTCCACGATCGTTCCGTCCACGTCCAGGCACACGAGCTTCTTCGTCATGACCTCCACCCAACCACACGGCCCGGACACGACGGCGACGCGCGGGTGAACCGCAGGGGCGCCGCAGGGGCGCCGCAGGGGCGCCGCGGGGCGGGCGGGCGAGGCGACCGGCGCCGCGGGGGACGACGTCGTCCGTTCAGACCAGCTCGAAGCGCTCCATCCCGCCGAGGTAGGGGCGCAGCGCGGCGGGCACGGTGACCGAGCCGTCCGCGTTCTGGTGGTTCTCCAGGATCGCCACGATCCAGCGGGTGGTGGCCAGGGTGCCGTTGAGCGTGGCCACCATGCGGGTGCCGCCCTTGGAACCGTCCTCCGTGCGGACCCGCTCGCGGATGTTGAGACGGCGGGCCTGGAACGTGGTGCAGTTCGAGGTGGACGTCAGCTCGCGATAGGTGCCCTGCGTGGGGACCCAGGCCTCGCAGTCGAACTTGCGGGCGGCGGAGAGGCCGAGGTCGCCGGCGGCGATGTCGATCACGCGGTACGGCACCTCGATGGCGCCCAGCATCCGCTCCTCCCACGCCAGCAGGCGCTCGTGCTCCGCCTCCGCGTCCTCCTGTGCGGCGTAGATGAACATCTCCAGCTTGTTGAACTGGTGCACGCGGATGATGCCGCGGGTGTCCTTGCCCGCCGAGCCCGCCTCACGCCGGTAGCACGTGGACCAGCCCGCGTACCGGACGGGGGCGCTCACGTCCATGATCTCGTCCGCGTGGTAGCCGGCCAGGGCCACCTCGGAGGTGCCCACGAGATACAGGTCGTCGCGCTCCAGACGGTAGATCTCGTCGTCGTGCTCGACGTCGAAGCCGGTGCCCTGCATGGTCTCCGGGCGCACCAGGGTGGGCGGGATGACCGGCACGAAGCCGTTCTCCAGGGCCAGGTCCAGGCCCAGCTGCATCAGGGCGAGCTCGAGACGCGCGCCCACGCCCTTGAGGAAGCTGAACCGGGCGCCGGACACCTTCGCGCCGCGCTCCATGTCGATCGCCCCGAGCAGCTCGCCGAGCTCGAGGTGGTCGCGCGGCTCGAAGCCCTCGGCGGCGAAGTCGCGCGGGGTGCCGACCTCCTTGAGGACCACGAAGTCGTCCTCGCCGCCGGCCGGGACGCCGTCGACGATCAGGTTCGGGAAGGCGCGCTGCAGCTCCGCGAGGCGGGCCTCGGCCGCGCCGGCGGCCGACTCGGCCTCCTTCACGCGCGCGGCCAGGTCCTTCACCTCGGCCAGCAGGGCCTGCTTCTCCTCGCCCTTCGCCTGGGCGACGCGCTTGCCGAAGGCCTTCTGCTCCGCGCGCAGCTGCTCGAAGCCCGCGATGGACGAGCGGCGGGCCGCGTCCGCCTCGACCACGCGGTCCACGAGGGACGCGTCCTCCCCGCGCGCCTCCTGGGAGACGCGGTACTTCTCGGGCTGCTCGATGAGGTCCTTGACGTCGATCACGTGCGCCAGCCTAGCGGGCGGGGCCGACGCCTAGACTCAGGGCATGACTCCCGAGTGGTGGATGGCGCTGGCCGCCCTGGTGCTCCTGGCCGTGCTGGTCGTCGTCGTGGTGGTGCTGGCGGTGCGCCAGGTCCGCCTCGGCGTGCAGCACGAGCGGACGCGTCTCCTGGTGGACGCCCTCGACGCGCGGGTGGGCGGCGTGCAGCGCCGGCTGGAGGAGGTGCCCGGCATCGGCACGGGCCGCCACGAGGTCGCGCTGGTGCTGAACCCCATCAAGACGCACGCGGACCGGGTGCGGCGCGAGCTCGAGCGGCTCGCGGCGGCGGAGGGCCTCGGCGAGGTGCTCGTGCTCGAGACGCAGGAGGACGACCCCGGCACCGCCATGGCGCGGCAGGCCCTCGACGCCGGTGCCCGGCTCGTGATCGCCGCGGGCGGCGACGGCACGGTCCGCACCGTGGCCGAGCAGCTGGCCGGCACCGACGTCGCCCTCGGCGTGGTGCCGCTGGGCACCGGGAACCTGCTGGCCCGCAACCTGGACCTGCCGATCAACGACGTCGAGCAATGCCTGCGGATCGCCGTGGGGGGCCGGCAGCGACGCATCGACACCGTGGACGTCCGCTTCACGCACGAGGACGGGCGCGTCACCCGGCAGACCTTCACCGTGATCGGTGGCGCCGGCTACGACGCGGACATCATGGGCGACACCAAGGATGAGCTGAAGGATCTGGCCGGCTGGCTGGCCTACAGCGAGGCCGGCATACGGCACCTGCGCGGCAAGCGGCACGAGGTGACCGTGGCCCTCGACGGCGGTCAGCCCCGCCGGTTCAAGGTGCGCACCGTGATGGTGGCCAACTGCGGGATGCTCACGGGCGGCGTCGAGCTGCTGCCCCAGGCCAAGCTCGACGACGGCCTCCTCGACGTCATGGTCCTCTCGCCCCGGCACGCGCTCGACTGGGCGCGGATCGCCGTGAAGACCGTGACCCGGTCTCGCAGCTCCATCCCCGTGATGCACACGGAGCAGGCGCAGCGCGTGAAGGTGGAGTTCGCCGAGCCGATGCCCTCCCAGCTCGACGGCGACGCCACCGGGGTCATCACCGCCCTCGACGCCCGCGTGCAGCCGGACTCGCTCGTCGTGATGCTCGTGGCCGAGGACGACGCCTCCGTCCGCGACGACGGCGTCTCCGCCGCCGCCCCCGTCCCGGAGCCGGCCCCGCACATCTGACCCCCCGCCCCCGCTTTCGTTCGGGAAACGGCGGCTTCCCCACCGCTTTCGTTCGGGAAACGGCGGCTTCCCCACCGCTTTCGTTCGGGAAACGGCGGCTTCCCCAGCGCTTTCGTTCGGGAAACGGGCGCCGGGGCGACGCGCGGACGGGAAGCACGACGACGGCCCGTCGTCGTGGTGATCGTCCCGTTTCGGCCACGAAAGGGGCCTAGGAACCTCCCGTTTCGTCAACGAAAGTCCCTCGGGGGCCGCCGTTTCCCGAACGAAAGTGCTGCACCGCCTCAGCGGGAGCGGAGGGACTCCACCCAGGCGCGGCCGGAGCGATACGCGGCGTCGGTGAACTCGGCCGGCACCCTCGTGGGCACGGGCTCGGCCTGGGCGTAGGAGCCCAGGAACCGCAGGTCGGGGTACTCCCGGTACAGGGCCGCGAGCGCATCACCCACGCGGGCCTCCGCCAGGTGCCCCTCGAGGTCGAGGGAGAAGAAGTACCGCCCGATGCCCTCGCCGGTCGGCCGGGACTCGATGCGGGAGAGGTTCACCCCGCGCGTGGTGAACTCGGCCAGGATCTGCCCGAGGGCGCCGGGCCGGTCCTCCGGCAGCGGCACCACGAGCGTGGTCTTGTCCGCCCCCGTGGGCGCGGGCAGGGCCGTCGGCCGGGAGAGCAGCACGAAGCGCGTCACGGCGCCCGGCACGTCCTCGATCCGCTCGGCGAGCACCGGCAGCCCGGTCTGCTCGGCCACGAGCGGGGCGCACACGGCGGCGTCGAAGTCGCCCTGGGCCACGAGGCCGGCCCCGGCCGCCGTCGACGGGGCGGGCGTGAACTCCACGCCCGGCAGCGCCGTCTCGGCCCAGCCGCGCACCTGCGCCCAGGCGTGGGGGTGCGTGGTCACGCGCCGCACGTCCTCGATCGCGACGCCGGGCCGGCCCACGAGCACGAAGCTGATGGGCACGTGCACCTCCGCGAGGATCTGCAGCGTCTCCCCGAGGGCGATCTCGTCCACGGTGGCGGAGACGCCGCCCTCCACCGAGTTCTCGATGGGCACGACGGCGCGGTCCACCTCCCCCCTGCGCAGCGCCGCCACGGCGCTCAGCACGGAGCCCGCAGACACGAACTCGGCCTCGGCCGGGTCCGCCACCTTGCGCAGGGCGGCCTCGGTGAAGGTGCCGGCCGGGCCGAGGAAGGCGTAGCGCAGGCGCGACGGCGTCGCGTCAGCGGAGTCCGTCCCCGTCACTTGACGGTGGGCTCGGCGTCGCCGTCGGCCTCCATCGGCTTGCCGGCCTCGAGCCACGCGCCGGAGCCGCCGGCCACGTTGATGGCCGAGTAGCCGCGGCCGGTCATGAACTCGGCGGCGCGGGCGGAGCGGCCGCCGGTGCGGCAGATCAGGTAGTAGTCCGTGTCCGGGTCCAGCTCCTCGAGCCGGTCCGGCAGCTGGCCCAGCGGGATGTGCTGGGCGCCGGCGGCGCGGCCCAGGGCCCACTCGTCGTCCTCGCGGACGTCCAGGATGGCCGCATCGGCGGGGATCTCGTTCACATCGACGGTCTCGAAGGCGCTCATGGCTTCAGCGTAGCCACCCGCCCGGACGTCCCAGGAAGGCCCCGCCGTCCATGACCCGGCCCACGCCCGTTAGGCTCGGCCGCATGCAGACCTCCGACGCCGCACCCGCCGCCGACGACGACCGCACCCCCTCCGCCCCCGGCCCGGCCCGGCTCCTGGACCGCTCGGCCGTGCGCCTGCGGGAGGACCTCGCCGCCGGGGCGCTGAGCGCCCGGGAGGTCACGGAGGCGGCCCTCGCCGCGGCCCAGGCCCACGCGGACCTCGGCGCGTTCGCCCTCCTCGACGCCGAGGGCGCCCGGACCCGTGCGGCCGAGCTGGACGCGGCCCACCCGCGCGTCGCACCCCGGGCCGTGCCCGGTCCGCGCACCTCCCCCGCCCCGGACGACGACGGCGCCCCCGCCTCCCTGCACGGCCTTCCGCTGGCGTACAAGGACCTGATCGACGTGCGCGGGATGCCCACGCGGTTCGGCTCCGCCCTGCTGGCCGATGCGCCGCCGGCCGCGCAGGACGACCCGCTCGCGCTCCGCCTGCGCGCGGCCGGCACGGTCACCCTCGGCAAGACGACCGTGCCCGAGTTCGGCCTGGACTCCTACTCGGAGAACCTCGTCACGGCGCCGGCCCGCAACCCCCTGGACCCCGCCCGCACCGCGGGTGGCTCCTCGGGCGGGGCCGCGGCCGCCGTCGCCGCGGGGATCCTGCCGTTCGCCCCGGGCTCGGACGGGGGCGGGTCCATCCGCATCCCCGCCGCCGCGTGCGGGCTCGTGGGCCTCAAGCCCGGCCGCGGGGAGCTGCCGATGGACGAGCACGCGGACACGGTCCGCAACCTCACGGTGTCGGGCCCGCTGGCCCACACGGTCGAGGACGCCGCCCTGCTCTACGACGTGCTGCTCTCCCCCGAGGGCCTGCCCGGCCGGGTGCTGCCGGACCTGCGCCGCACCGTGGAGACCGCGCGGGCCGGGGGCGCCGTCGACGTCCGCTGGATCGGCGTCACCACGGCCTCGCCCTTCACCTCCGACCTCGAGATCTCCCTGGCCCGGCCCGCCCTCACCGCCCTGACGAAGGCCGCCGCCGCCCTGGACGCGGGCGGCCACGCGGTCGAGGACCTCTCCCCCTACTACGGCGAGGACTACCACCGGGACTTCCGCACGGTGTGGACCGCAGGACTGCTCCGGGCGCCGCTGCCGGAGGACGCCGAGGCCCACGTGGGCGCGGTGGCCGCGCACTTCCTGCGCACGGCCCGGGCCGCAGGGCGCGCCGAGCTCGACGACGCCGCCCACCGGCTCGAGGAGTGGGCGCGCGGGGTGCGGGCGCAGTTCGCCGCCGTCGACGTGGTGATGACCCCGGTGCTGGCCACCGCGCCCCCGCCGGTCGGCCACTTCCTGGCGATGGAGCCCGAGGCCAACTACGAGGCGCAGTGCGCGTTCACGCCCTACACCTCGATGGTCAACGTGCTCGGCCTGCCCGCGGTCGCGGTGCCCGTGCTCCGGGACGAGCGGGGCCTGAACTGGTCCGTCCAGCTCATCGGCCGACCCGGCACGTCCGCGCCCCTGCTCGCCCTGGCCGCGCACCTCGAACTGCTGCTGGCCGGCTGAGCCGGCCGGTCAGGTCGAGGTGTAGTCGCCCAGGGAGATGCCGGCGATCACCAGGATCACGAGGAACACGACGGCGAGCAGCAGCAGGGCGAGGGACACGTAGTTCATCACGAGGCCGGCGATCGCCATGCCGCGGCCGTGGGGCTCGCGCTTGAGGCCCAGATGGCCGAGGACCACGCCCACGATCGGCGGGAGGAGGAACGTGAACCCGCCCACCACGGAGATGATGCCGAGGATCATGGACGCCACCGAGCGGCCGACGCCCTCGGTCTGGCCGGGCTGCAGCGGGGCTCCGAAGCCGTAGCCGGGCGTGCCCTGCCCGTAGCCGTAGGCGGGGACGGTGTTCGCGTCCTGGCCGTAGCCGTACGGCTGCCCGTAGGCGGGGCGGGTCTGCCCCTCCTGCTCGGCGTACGAGGGGGCCCGGTCCCAGGCGGCGCGGTCGGCGTCGCCGGCCGGGGCGTCGGGCCAGCCGGCGGCGGAGGAGCCGGTGCCGGAGGAGCCCGCACCGGCCTCGGACCCGTACCAGCTCGGCCGGGCGGCCTCGCGGCGCGGGTCGTGGGAGGAGTGGGGGTCGGTCATGACGGTCCTTCCGGTTCGGGGCGTCGCGGCCCGGTGCCGAGTCTAGGCGGTGCCCCCGGACCCGGCCCGGACCCGCACCCCCTGTTCCACGGCCGGCCTCACCCGGGCCGGCCCACCGCCTTGAGGTGCCCGGAGAACCCGCCGGGGGTCCGCCCCTCCAGGCGGGACGAGGTGAGCACGCGGGTGGTGTCGGTGGCGATCACGCGCACCCGGCGGCCGTCACCGCCGTCGCGCTCCCCCGCCAGGGCCCGCACCGCCGCGGCCAGGCCGACGTCCTCGTGCTCGGCCACCGGCGGGAACCCGCCCACGGCCTCGTACAGCGACCACGGCAGCCCCAGGTTCGCCCCGTGCACGTGCGCGTGCCCCTCCTCGTGCCGGTAGCCGCGGAGCCAGGCCTGCCGCAGCGGCCCCTGGCGCACGTCCACCGTGCCCAGCACGAGCGCCTCGTCGCGGCCGGCGGCCACGGTCTGCGCCAGCAGCCAGTCGGCGGGGACGCGGCTGTCCGCGTCGGTGGAGGCGAGCCAGAGGCGCTCGGCGGGCACGTCGGGGAACAGCGCGCGGGCCCGGCGCGCACCCTCCGCGCGGGCCCGCCCGACGCCGGCCTGCCCGGCGGTCGGCTCCCCCAGTTCGAGGACGTGGATGCGCGGGTCGGCGGCGCGGGCCTCGAGGGCGGCGGCCACCGTGGCGTCGTCGCAGCGGTCCGCGGCGACCACGACCGCGGCCGTGCCCTGCGCGTGGTGCTCCTCCCAGCGGTCCAGGGCGGCGGTGAGGGCCGCGAGCGCGGCCGGCAGCCGCTCCTGCTCGTCCTTGGCGGGCACCACGACGACGGCGTGGGTCGCGGCGGCGGCCCGCACGTGGAGGCTGAGCCGGAAGTCGTCCTCCACGAGCTCGGTGCGCAGCCGCCAGCGCGGGTCGGCGGCGACGCGCGCGTGCACGGCGTCCCCGTCCAGCGGCCAGCCCTCGATGGGGTGGCGCCAGTGGCACAGCAGCAGCTCGCCGCCGGGGGCGAGCGCGGCGTCGGCGTCGTCGATCAGCGCGTCGAGCTCCTCGGGCTGCAGGAAGTAGCCGATCTCGGAGGCGATCACGAGGTCCGCGCCGGCGACGTCGGCCGGCCAGTCCGCGGGCAGCACGGCTCGGCGCACCTCGGCGTGCGGCGCGCCGGCCAGCCGGGCGGCGGCGCGCTCGACGGCGGTGGAGGACGCCTCGAGGCCGACCACGCGGTCCGCGCGCGCGGCCACGTCCGCGGTGAGCACGCCGATGGACGCGCCCGCCTCGACCACGGTCCCGTAGCGGGGCCGGGGCAGGGCGGCGAGGGTGAGCGCCCGCTTGCGGGCCTCGTAGGACGAGCTGAGGTAGCGCCACGGGTCCTCCTGGGCCCGGTAGAGCCGATCGAAGACGGCGGCGGCCCGGTGGGCGTCGGCGTCGTCGGGGCCGGAGACGCGGTGGGCCTCGAACGGGCGCTCGTGGTGGGCGAGCACGGCGGGGCCCAGGATCGCCTCGTCGCCGGGCGCGGCGGAGAGGGGCCGGACCTGGGAGGCGTGCGCGTCGAGGGCGGCACGGCGGGCGGCACGGTCGTCGTCGGTGAGCGGCAGCCGTCGGTAGCGGCGGGCGGGCAGGTCGGCCGGGTCGGCCCAGTGCCAGAACCAGATGGGGAAGGCGTAGAGCGGCAGGTCGCACTCGCCCGCGACCGCGCCGACGGCCCGGCCCACGGCCTCGTGGTCCGCGTGGCCGTCGCCCGGGTCGTGGGAGGCGAGCACGGCGGGGCCGGGGTGGGCGTCGAGGGCCGCGGCGACGGCGTCGCGCACGGCGTCCTCGTGCTCGGCCACGCCGGAGTCGGGCAGGGCCAGGGACGCCCACGTCAGCCGGTCCCGCGCCGGGGCGCCGGGGCCCGCGGAGGCGGGCAGGCCGGCGGCGAGGGCGTCGAGGGCGTGCTCCATCTCGTCCCGGCGCAGCCGGACCAGGTCCGCGGGCGTGTGCGTGAGCGAGTGCGGGTGGGAGGCCTCGCCGGCGGTGGCGACCAGCACGTGCACGCGTGCCCCGCCGCGCAGGGCGGAGCGGATCAGGCCGGTGGCGGCGAGGGTCTCGTCGTCCGGGTGCGCCACGGCCACGAGCAGCAGCGTCTGCGCGTCCCAGACGGGCAGGCGCAGCTCCGGCAGCTCGCCGACGCCGCCCTCGGCCCAGGCCGCCTCGGACGTGCCGTCGTCGGTGTGGGAGAAGCTCACCACGTCCAGCCGCCGTCGGTCTCGCCGGTCAGGAGCGCGGCGCCCAGCCGGGCGTCGTCGCGGTGTCCGTGGTGCTGGCGCAGGTAGACCTGCAGGTCGGCGACGGCGCGGGCGTGCGCGGCGCTGCCGGTGAGCGGGCCGGGGCCGGTGGCCTGCCCGACGACGTCCATCACCTCGGTGCACAGCTGCGCCACGGTGCCGCGGATCCGGTCGGCCTCGACCATGCCGCGGCCGTGGTCCAAGCGGCCGGCGTCCACGTCGTCGGCGGCACGGGCGAGCAGGGCGGCCATCGCATGGAGCAGCCGGTCGACGCGGCCGAGCGCCGCCTGGCCGATCTGGTCCGGGCCCGGTCCGCGGCCCTCGGCCTCGGCGGCCGCGCGGGCGGCGGTGGCGTTCCGCAGGGTGCGGGCGATGCCGACGGCGCCGCCGAACCACACCGCCGCCACGCCGATGCCGCCCCATGCGAAGCCGGGCCGGCGCAGGTACCACTCGGCGCCGCCGACGGCGCTGCCGGGGACGGCGTCGAAGGCCAGGCCCACCGTGCGGATCGGGGCGAGGCCGAGCGCGGGCCAGGCCGAGTCGGTCTCGGCGACGCCGGGGTGGGACAGGTCCACGAGCACGGCGCGGCGGGTGCCGTCCGCCTCCCGGCCGGTCACGACGGCGGCCGCGCACCGGTCCGCGAGCGAGCACCACGGCTTCTCGCCGTCGAGCAGCCAGGCGGTGTCGGGGCCGTCCGGGACGGGGCGCAGGGCGGGGGTGCGGCCGCCGGACTCGGAGGCGTAGACGCCGAGCAGCCCGGCCGGGGCGGGGACGCCGGCCTGGGACAGGATCGAGAGCGCGTCCAGATGGGGCTCGAGCACGCGGGCGGCCGAGAGGTCCTGCGCGGCGACGGAGGCGAGCAGCTCCCACTGCTCCCGGGTGCGCCCCGCGCCGGTCAGCGGCAGGTCGAGCGGGGCGGCGTCGTCGCCGGACACGGCGCCGGACGCCGCACGGAGCAGCTCGACCATCGCGTCGACGTCCCCGTCGCAGGCCGCGGCGGCCGCGAGGAGGGCCTGCTCGGCCGGGCGGTCCACGGCTCCACCCGGGACGAGACGGACGGGCTCGGGCTGGGCCATGGGTGGGGACCTCCTCGTCGACGGCGCCCGGGCCGGTGCGCCCCGGGGTCGAGGATTCACCGTAGTCAGCACGGGCACGGCGGGGAATGGCCGGTGCGCCGGGGGCGAAGCGGCCCGCTCTTTCTTGACATGTTCCAGAGAACCGGATGGGATCGACTGGCATGGAGACCACGACGCGGGACGAGGACGAGCGCACGCTGCTGCGCGGCGTCGGCCTGCGCGTGACCCGGCCCCGCCTGGCGGTGCTGACCGCCCTCGCCGACCACCCCCACGCGGACGCGTCCACCGTGCTGGCCGCCGTGCGTCGGGCCCTGCCCGGCACCTCGCACCAGGCCGTCTACGACTGCCTCCACGCGCTCACCGAGGCCGGGCTCGTGCGCTCCCTGCAGCCCGCCGGCTCCCCGGCCCGCTACGAGATCTGCACGGGCGACAACCACCACCACCTCGTGTGCCGCGGCTGCGGCACGGTCGTGGACGTGCCGTGCCGCACCGGCTCCGCCCCGTGCCTCGACGCCCCCGAGGGCCACGGCTTCGCGGTCGACGAGGCCGAGGTCTACTACTGGGGGCTGTGCGCCGGCTGCCGGGAGTGACCGCCGGCGTCGCCCCGGTGGGCCGCGCGTCTTCCCCCGTCCGCCCGCCCGTGCCAAGGTGTGGCACATGACCGAGAACACCGCCGCCCTGCCCGCCGCCGAGCGTCCCGGCACCCCCGCCCTGCCGCAGGACCTGATCGACGTCGACGCCCTCCTGGAGGCGTACCACACCGGTCACCCGGACGTGACGGACCCGGCGCAGAAGGTCGTGTTCGGCACCTCCGGCCACCGCGGCTCCGCGTTCACGACCTCGTTCAACGACGACCACATCGCCGCCATCACGCAGGCCGTGGTCGAGTACCGCGCGCACCACGGGATCACGGGGCCGGTCCTCGTCGGCAAGGACACGCACGCCCTGTCCGGGCCCGCGCAGGACACCGCCGTCGAGGTGCTGCTGGGCAACGACGTCGAGGTGCTCGTCGACTCCCGCGGCGGCTACACGCCCACCCCCGCCGTCTCCCACGCGATCCTGCACCTGAACGCCGGGCGCGAGCTGTCGCCGTCGGGCTTCGCGGTGGACGGGGACAACGCCGGCCTCGTGGACGGCCTCGTGATCACCCCCTCGCACAACCCGCCCGCGGACGGCGGCTTCAAGTACAACCCACCCCACGGCGGCCCCGCGGACACCGAGGCGACCACGTGGATCGCCGACCGCGCCAACGAGCTGCTCGCCGCCGGGCTGGCGGGCGTGCACCGGGTGGCGAGCGCCGACGTCGCCGGCCACGCGAAGCTGGGCGGCTTCGACTTCCTGGACCGGTACGTGTCCGATCTGCCGCAGGTGATCGACGTGGAGGCGATCCGCGAGGCGGGCGTGCGCATCGGCGCCGACCCCATGGGCGGGGCGTCCGTGGCGTACTGGGGCGAGATCGCCGACCGCCACGGGCTGGATCTGACCGTGGTGAACCCGGAGGTGGACCCGCGGTTCGGGTTCATGACCCTGGACTGGGACGGCAAGATCCGCATGGACTGCTCGTCGCCGAACGCGATGGCCTCGCTGATCGAGCGGATGACCCCGGACGCGGACGGGCAGGCGCCCTTCGACGTCGCCACCGGCAACGACGCCGACGCGGACCGGCACGGGATCGTCACCCCCGACGGCGGGCTGATGAACCCGAACCACTACCTCGCCGTGGCCATCGACTACCTGTACCGCCACCGCCAGCAGTGGCCCCAGAGCGCGGGCGTGGGCAAGACCCTGGTGAGCTCCTCGATGATCGACCGCGTGGCCGGGGACCTGGGCCGCGAGCTCGTGGAGGTGCCGGTGGGCTTCAAGTGGTTCGTGCCGGGCCTGCTGACGGGCACCGGCGTGTTCGGCGGCGAGGAGTCCGCGGGCGCGTCCTTCGTGCAGTTCGACGGCAGCCCGTGGTCCACCGACAAGGACGGGCTGCTGCTGTGCCTGCTGGCCGCGGAGATCATCGCCGCGACGGGCCAGTCCCCGTCCGAGCGGTACCGCGACCTCGTCGCCCTGCACGGCGACCCGGCGTACGCGCGCATCGACGCCCCCGCGACCGCCGAGCAGAAGGCGAAGCTGAAGACCCTCTCCCCCGACGACGTCCCCGTGACCGAGCTGGCCGGCGAGACCATCCTCGCGACGCTGACCAACGCCCCGGGCAACGACGCCCCGATCGGCGGGCTCAAGGTGGTCACGCAGCACGCGTGGTTCGCGGCGCGGCCCTCCGGCACCGAGGACGTCTACAAGATCTACGCGGAGTCCTTCCGCGGCCCCGAGCACCTGACGCAGGTGCAGGCGGAGGCGCAGCGGCTGGTGGACGCGGTCATCGGCTGACCCCCGCCCCATCTCCCCTCCCCCCGTCCGCTTTCGTTCGGGAAACGGCGGCGTGTCGCACCGCTTTCGTTCGGGAAATGGCGGGGCGCGTGCGCCGTTTCCCGAACGAAAACGCCGTGGCGCCCGTCGGGGCGGCACCAGCGGCCGGAGGACGACGACGGCGCCCCGCCCTGCCGCCGCACAGGGCGGCTCGGTAGCGTGGCCGACATGAGCACGCAGCCCCCCGGTCTGACTACCGGCTCCCCCGACACCCCCGACGACGATCCCGTCCGCGAGCCGTTGCCCACCGAGGCCCTGCCGATCGCGCCGGCCGGGCCCCGACCCGAGGAGCCGCGGGCCGCCGTCGAGCGGCTGCGCGCCGCCGCCCGCTCCCGCGCCGCCCACCCGCGCGCGGTGCGGGTGCGCCAGCTCAAGGGCCTGAAGCGGATGCTGACCGAGCACACGGACCGGTTCGTCGCGGCGCTCGGCACGGACCTGGGCAAGCCGGCCACCGAGGCGCTGATCACGGAGATCGTCTCGGTGCGCTCCGAGGTGGACCACGCGCTGCTGCATCTGACCGACTGGATGGAACCGCGGCCCGTGAAGCTGCCGCTGGCCCTGCGGCCCGCGAGCGCGGAGGTCAGGCCGCGGCCCAAGGGTCTCGTGCTGGTCATCGGCGCGTGGAACTACCCGGTGCAGCTCGCGCTCGCCCCGGTCGTGGGTGCGCTGGCGGCCGGCAACACGGTGGTGCTCAGCCCGTCGGAGAAGGCCCCGGCCACGGCGGCGGCGCTGCAGGAGCTGGTGCCGCAGTACCTGGACTCCGCGCTGGTCTCCGTGGTGGCGGGCGGCAAGGAGTGCAACACCGCGCTGCTGGCGGAGCCGTGGGACCACATCCTCTACACCGGCGGGGAGCGCGTGGGCCGGATCGTCTACGAGGCGGCGGCGAAGACCCTCTCCCCCGTGACGCTCGAGCTGGGAGGCAAGTCGCCGGCGGTGGTGACGCCGTCGCGGAACAC
The DNA here is from genome assembly GCF_022664405.1 of Micrococcus luteus. NCBI lineage: Bacteria > Bacillati > Actinomycetota > Actinomycetes > Micrococcales > Micrococcaceae > Micrococcus > Micrococcus luteus. Next base: position 55,706 of record NZ_JAKRLB010000015.1, read on the forward strand.
GGGCGCGATGGCCCGCCGCATCGCATGGGCGAAGTTCACCAACGCGGGCCAGACGTGCGTGGCCCCGGACTACGTGCTGGCCGTCGGCGAGGCCGCGCTGCGCCAGGTGACCGCCGAGATCCCCGCCGCCCTGCGCGAGTTCTACGGCGACGACCCCCGCGCGTCGAAGGACTACGGCCGGCTCATCTCCGCCGAGCACGCGGAGCGGCTGCGGGAGATGCTCCAGGCGGACCTCGACGCCGGCGCCGAGCTGCTCGTCGGCGGCGACGTGGATGTGGCGGCGCGGTACATGGCGCCGACCGTGGTGACGGGCGTCAAACCGGACGGCGCGCTCATGCAGGAGGAGCTGTTCGGCCCGATCCTGCCCGTGCTGACCGTGGACACCTTCCAGGACGCCCTGGACTTCATCGCGGAGCGCCCGCACCCGCTGGCCGCCTACCTGTTCACGGACCGGCCGAGCTACCACCGGGCGTTCGACGAGCAGGTGCAGGCCGGTGGCCTCGGCTACGACGTCGGCCTGCTGCACGCCGGCATCGCGACGCTGCCGTTCGGCGGGATCGGCGCGTCCGGGATGGGCGCGTACCACGGCATCCACGGGTTCGAGACGTTCTCCCACCTGCGCCCGTCCATCACGAAGTCGGACCAGGTGGACACGCTCAAGACCGCGTACCCGCCGTACGGGCGGATGAAGCGGGCGCTGCTGCCGAAGATGCTCTGAGGGGTGGGGGTCAGCGCTGCGGCCAGAAGCCGCGGCGGTCGTAGACCTCCGCGAGGACGTCGGCGCGGTCGGTCATGACGCCGTCGACGCCGAGGTCGAGCAGGCGCTCGATCTCCGCGGGCTCGTCCACGACCCACACGTGCACCGGCAGGCCCGCCGCGTGGCACCGCCGCACGAAGTCGGCGGTGGCCACGGGCACGCGGCCGTGCCGGACGGGCACCTGCACGCAGTCGACGTCGAGGGCGTACCGGCGCAGCCAGCGGGTCAGTCCCAGCGGACCCAGCGTCACGAGCGCCGCGATGGCGGCCGCCCCGCCCGACGTCGCCACCCGCGCCGGCCCGTACGCCCGCTCGGGGTGGCCGAGGCGGGCGAGGGCGCGCCGGAAGAGGCGGCGCCGCGAGTCGTGGAATGAGGCGACGAGCACGCGGTCCCAGGCGCCGTGCTCGGCGAGGATGCGGGCCAGGGCCGGGGCCGACGCGCGGTCCTTGAGGTCCACGTTGAGGCGGGCTCCGGGGAGTGCCGTGAGCAGCTCGGTGAAGTGCAGCAGCGGCTCCCCGCCGACCGTGACGTCCGCCAGCCGCTCCCACGTGTGGTCGCGCAGCCGCCCGCGGCCCGTGCTGACGCGGTCCAGGGTCTCGTCGTGGAACACGACGAGCTCGCCGTCCGCCGTGGTGCGCACATCCAGCTCGAGGTAGGTGAACCCGGCCTCCCAGGCCGCGCGGAACGCGGCCAGGGAGTTCTCCCGGTCGACGGCGGCGCCCCGGTGCGCGAACCCCAGCGGGTGGCCGCGACGGGCGGGGACGGAGTCGGTGAGGTAGGCGGGGGCGGGACGGGGCGAGGTCGGACGCACGGGATCACCGTAGCGGGGACGGGCGGCGGGGTGCCCGCTTCCGCAGCCGGGAACGCGAGAGGTCGGAATGAGCGTCAGATCGGCCCTCATTCCGACCACTCACGTGACAGGTGGGGCCGACGCGCCCGCCCTCAGTCCTCGACCGGGAGCTCCAGCATGGGACGGTGCTCGTAGAAGGTCTGCAGCACCACGGTGGTCCGGGTGGACACCGACGCCGTCTGGCGGATCTCCGTCACCAGCGCCTCGAGCTCCCGCGGGGAGCCGACGCGGACGAAGAGCATGTACGCGGCGTCGCCGGCCACGGAGTGGCACGCCTCGATCGCCGCGATGGACTCGAGGAGCTCGGGGGCGTCGTCGGGCTGGCGCGGGTCCAGCGGGCTGATCTCGATGAACGCGGAGAGCGGCCTGCCCACGGCCTCGGGGTCGAGCAGCGCACGGTAGCCCGTGATCACGCCCGTGCTCTCGAGCCGGCGCAGGCGCGCCTGCACCGCGGAGGTCGAGAGGCCGACCCGCTCGGAGAGCTGGGCGAGCGTGGCGCGCGGGTCATGGGAGACGGCGGCCGCGAGCCGCGCGTCGACAGGGTCGTCCATGCGCCGCACGCTATCAGCCGGCCCCGGCCGCCGGGTTGACAGCCCCGTGCCCTCATGGAACCCTTCCGGCAAGTGATCCGCCTCACCGGATATTTTCCGGCGATTCGACCTCAGGAGGGTTCCATGTCCACCACTCTGCAGCCCGCCCGGACCGACGTCGTCGTTCCGGAGACCCCGGCCGACGCGCGCACCGTCGAGACCCACCCGGCCTGGCTCCGCCTCAAGGCCGCCGCCACCGCCCTGCAGCCCCTGCAGGTCAAGGACGGCTCCATCCCGGACCCCGCGGACCACGCCGCCGCGCGCGAGCACGTGGAGACCATCGTCGCCGCCGTCGAGGAGCTCGCCCCGCTCTTCCCGCACGACGCCGCCTACCTCGCCGCCCTGCCCCACGACTTCGCGCGCTGGGCTGACGGCGGCTTCGCCGAACCCGACTTCCTGGACTCCCTCGTCGCCTTCCAGCCGCAGGAGCACCGCGTCGACGGCGTCCGGCACCTCGTGGTCTTCCCGATGTACACGCAGAACGGCTCCCCGGACCGGCACGTAGAGGCCCTCGTCGTCGAGACCATCTGGCCCGAGTTCATCGCCGAGCTCGAGGCCGGCGACTACGGCAACCGCCTCTTCGTCTCCCTGCGCCTGATCGACTTCACCCCCGGCTACGACACGAACTCGGCGGTGCTCTTCCCCGAGACCGTGGCCATGCGCGAGATCCCCACCTTCACGTGGGGCGCCATCTTCCAGGACCGCGAGGCCGCCCGCTTCCGCCGGGTCGTCACCGCCGCCGCCGAGGTCACCCAGCTCGAGCTCCCGGCCGAGCTCGCCGAACTGCTCTCCAGCCAGGAGCTCGCCGAGGGCACCTTCGTGATGTGGGACCTCATCCACGACCGCACGCACATGCGCGGCGACCTGCCCTTCGACCCGTTCATGATCAAGCAGCGCATGCCCTTCTTCCTCTACACGCTCGAGGAGATGCGCTGCGACATGACCGCCTTCCGCGAGTGCGTGGCGATCGAGCGCCGCCTCACGGCGCGCGCCGCCGCCGGCGAGCAGCTCACCGGGCTCGAGGAGCAGACCCGCCGCCACGCCGGGCTCGTCCAGCACGCGGTCCTGTTCGACCGGGTCTTCCGCTTCGCCCTCACGGGCTCCCGCGTCCGCAACTACGACGGCCTCGGCGGCCAGCTGCTCTTCGCCTGGCTGCACCGCAAGGACGTGATCCAGTGGCGCGACGTCGAGCTCAGCGTGGACTGGGACCGGCTCGCCGACGCCGTCGTCGAGCTGGGCGACGCCATCGACACGCTCTACTGGGAGTCCATCGACCGCCCCAAGACCGTGCACTGGCTCAAGGCCTACGAGCTCGTCGCCTCCGTGGTCACCCCGCACCCCGCCTCCGTGTGGGCGCAGGGCCTGCCCCGTGAGGTCCTCGCCGGCCCGCCCAAGGGCTACACCGACCTCGTGCTCGACGACGAGTTCCCGCTGTCCATGTTCTTCGAGGCCCTCGAGAAGAAGATGCGCGGCGTCATCGAGTCCACCGCCGGGATCCGCGGCACGGACGCCTGACCCGTGGCCGCCCTGACCGACCGCGCCGTCCTGATCGCGGGCGCCACGAGCGACTCGGGCCGGGCCGCCGCCCGCACGCTCCTCGACGCCGGCGCGCACGTCGTCGCGACCGGGCGCGACGCCGCGAAGCTCGCCCCCCTCACCGCGCTCGGCGCCGAGACCGCGGCCCTGGACCTCACGGACGAGGCCGCCGTCCGCGGCCTCGTCGAGGACCTGCACGCCCGCGGCACCCGGATCGACGGCCTGCTCCATCTGGTGGGCGGCTGGCGCGGCGGCGGGGGCCTCGCCGGCCAGTCCGAGGAGGACTACCGCGCCCTCGAGGCCTCGTTCACGGCGCTGCGGCACGTGAGCCGGGCCCTCGACGACGACCTGCGGGCCTCGTCCGCCGGTCGCCTCGCGATCGTCTCGTCCACGGCGGTGGCCCGGCCGCTCGCCGGCGGCGCGAACTACGCCGCGGTGAAGGCGGCGAGCGAGGCATGGACCCGCGCGGTGGCGCAGGGCTGGGCCAAGGCCGCCCGGGACGCGGAAGCGCCGCTGCGCTCGGCGGCCGTCGTGTTCCGCGTGAGGTCCCTCGCCGGGCTCGAGGAACGGCTGGCCGAGGAGTGCACGCGACTGTGGGAGGCTGAGGCGGGCGCCCTGAACGACGCCGTCCTCACGCTCCAGGAGAAGGGAACGTAACTGACATGCAGAGGATCCACGATCCGCAGGAGCGGGGCTTCGCCTCGGACAACTACTCCGGCGTCCACCCGGAGGTGCTCGCGGCGATCGCCGAGGCCAACGGGGGCCACCAGGTCGCCTACGGCGAGGACGTGTACACGGCGCGTCTTCAGGAGGTCGTGGCCCAGCACTTCGGCAAGGACGCCACCGCGTGGCCGATGTTCAACGGGACCGGGGCGAACGTCGTCGGGCTCCAGGCCATGCTGCCCCGCTGGGGCGCGGTGATCTGCGCGGACACCGCGCACATCCACGTGGACGAGGGCGGCGCGCCCGAGAAGTCCGCCGGCATCAAGCTGCTGCCCGTGGCCACCGACGACGGCAAGCTCACCCCCGAGCTGATCGCCGCCGAGGCCTGGGGCTGGGGTGACGAGCACCGCGCCCAGCCCCTGGTCGTCTACCTCACCCAGTCCACCGAGCTCGGCACGGTCTACACCCCGGACGAGGTCAAGGCCATCACGGACTACGCCCACGAGCACGGGATGCGCGTCTACATGGACGGCGCCCGCATCGCCAATGCCGCGGCCTCCCTGGGCCTGCCGCTGCGCGCCTTCACCACCGACGTCGGCGTGGACGTGCTCTCCCTCGGCGGCACCAAGAACGGGGCGCTGCTGGCCGAGGCCGTCGTCGTGCTCGACCCGGACGCCGCGGACGGCCTCGTGTACCTGCGCAAGAACCAGATGCAGCTGGCCTCGAAGATGCGCTTCATCTCGGCGCAGCTGCTCGCCCTGTTCGACGGCGACCTGTACCTGCGCTCCGCCCGCCACGCCAACGCCATGGCCGCCCGGCTGCGCGCCGGCATCGAGGCGGGGGTCGCCGACGGCTCGCTGGCCGGCGTCGAGTTCACGCAGGCCACGGACGCCAACGCCGTGTTCGCCGTCCTGCCCGAGGGCGTGGCCGACCGGCTGCGCGCCCGCTTCCGGTTCTACGACTGGGACGCGGCGCGCCGCGAGGTGCGCTGGGTGTGCGGCTTCGACACGACCGAGGAGGACGTGGACGCGTTCACGGCGGCGCTGCGCGCCGAACTCGTCCCCGCCGTCTGACGGACGCGCCCGGCCGGGATACCCTTCTACCACCGTGCAGCAGGGTGGGACGCCGCGGCCTTCGACGCGCGTCCGACCGCTCCTCCACCGAAAGGCCACCGTGGACACCAGCGCACCCCGGACGTCCCCGTCGACGCCGGCCGCCTCCGCCGCCCACGCCACCCATGAGGGCGGCTCCCTGCAACGCACCCTCAAGTCCCGGCACCTGACGATGATCGCGATGGGCGGCGCCATCGGCACTGGCCTGTTCGTGGCCTCGGGCAACACCATCGCGACCGCCGGCCCCGGTGGCGCCCTCGTGGCCTACGTGGCCATCGGCTTCATGGTGTTCCTGCTGATGCAGTCGCTCGGCGAGATGTCCACGTACCTGCCGGTCTCCGGCGCGTTCGAGGAGTACTCGACCCGCTTCGTGAGCCCCTCGTTCGGCTTCGCCATCGGCTGGAACTACTGGTACAACTGGGCGATCACGGTGGCCGCCGAGCTCGTCGCGGCGGCCCTGATCATGCGGTACTGGCTCCCGGACGTGCCCTCGTGGATCTGGTCCGCGATCTTCCTCGCACTGCTCTTCGGCCTCAACGCCCTCTCCACGCGCGCCTACGGCGAGAGCGAGTTCTGGTTCTCGCTCATCAAGGTCGCCACCGTGGTGATCTTCCTGGTGCTCGGCGTCCTGATGATCGTCGGCATCCTCGGCGGCTCCTCCCCCGGCTTCCACAACTGGACCGACGGCGAGGCCCCCTTCGTGGGTGGCGGCGCCGGCATCCTGGCGATCTTCATGGTGGCCGGCTTCTCCTTCCAGGGCACCGAGCTGGTCGGCGTGGCCGCGGGCGAGGCCGAGGACCCGGAGAAGAACGTGCCCAAGGCGATCCGCACCGTGTTCGTGCGCATCCTGCTCTTCTACGTCGGCGCGATCACCGTCGTCGGCTTCCTCATCCCCTACACCAGCCCCCACCTGCTGGGCAGCGACGTCGAGGACATCTCGATCTCCCCGTTCACGCTCGTCTTCGAGAACGCGGGCGTGCTCGCCGCCGCCTCCGTGATGAACGCCGTGATCCTCACGGCCATCCTCTCCGCGGGCAACTCGGGCCTGTACGCCTCCACCCGCATGCTCTGGGCCCTGGCCGACTCCGGCAAGGCCCCGCGCTTCCTGGCGAGGGTGAACCGGCGCGGCGTGCCCATGAACGCCCTCTACGCCACCACCGCGGTGGGCGCGGCGTGCTTCCTGACCACGTTCATCGGGGACGGCGCCGCCTACGTGTGGCTCGTCTCCGCCTCGGGCCTGGCCGGGTTCATCGTGTGGATGGGCATCGCCTGGAGCCACTACCGGTTCCGGCGGGCCTACGTCGCGCAGGGCCACGACCCGAAGGACCTGCCCTACCGCGCCTTCCTGTTCCCCCTGGGCCCGATCGTCGCGCTGGTCATGTGCGCCGTCGTGATCCTCGGCCAGAACTACCAGGCGTTCATGGGCGACGTGGACCTCGTGGCCGTGGCCAGCGCGTACATCGGCCTGCCCCTGTTCCTCGCGCTGTGGCTCGGCCACAAGCTCGTCACCGGCTCGAAGCCGGTCCGCTACGAGGACGCCGACCTCACCCGCGTCCTGGACTGAGTCCCCCACCTCGGAGGTCGCCGTGCCCGCCCCCTCCTCCCACGCTCCCGCCGCCACCCACACCGCCCGGGGCCGCCTGGTCTGGGTGGACGTCGCGCGCGGTCTGGCCCTGGTCTCGATGATGGTCGCCCACGCGGCGCCCACCGGCGGCCCGGGCGGGGTGCTCCACCTCTCCGAGTACCTCACCGCGCCCCTGTTCGCGGCGCTCGTGGGCGTGGGCGCGCGCCTCGAGGCGGAGTGGCTGGGCCGTGGCCGGGCCGTGCCTCGCGCGCTCGTCCGGGCGGCCGCCCTGTGCGGGGCGGTGTGGCTGGCCGGGCACTTCGGGGCGGCCGTCGTGAACGTGCTGGCACACCTGGCCGTGCTCACGGTGATCATGGCGCTGCTGGCCGCCCTCCCCCTCGGCGCGCACCTCGTGCTGGCCCTCCTCAGCGGCGGGGGCGGCCTCCTGCTCGCCGCCACGCCGACGGCCGACGTCGTCGACCGGCTCGTCCCCGCCGCGCAGGCGCTCGGGCTGAGCCGCGCGACGCTGACCCCGTGGGTCTCCGCGTTCCTCACGGACGGCCCGTACCGTCTCCCCCTGTTCCTCACGTGGGCGCTGCTGGGGGCGGTGCTGGTCCGCACCGTCCGCGGCGCGACGACGGCGGCCCCGGCCCGGAGCGCACGGCTCACGGGGCTCGCCTGGGCGGCCGGGGGGATCGCGCTGGCCGGCGTCGTGCTCGCCCTGTCCCGGACGCAGACCGGCGCCGCCCCCGTGCCCTACACGGCGACCCCGGCGGAGGCCCTGCTGGACACGGGTCTCGTGCTGACAGTGCTCGGCGCGTGCGCGGCCCTGGCGCCGCGGCGGGCCGGGCTGCTGGCCGTGCCCGGCGCGATGACGCTGTCCGTGTACGTGGCGCACCTGTGGTACCTCGGCTGGGTGCGGGGGCTCGGACCAGGGCCGTGGCGCAGCGCCACGGGCACGGACGACACGTGGTTCAACCTGGCCGTGCTGGTCGCCGGCGCGCTGCTGCTGCCGCCGCTGTGGCGGGCCGTCGTGCGCGTCGGCCCGTTCCGCGCGGGGCCGCTGGAGGGCGTCGTCCGCCTGCTGACGGCCCCGTTCGACCGCGCGCGCTGACCGACGTCCACCCCAGCGGGTAGCCTCGAGAGCGTGAGCGAGCGAACCACCTACCTGCTGATCGACGGCGAGAACATCGACGCCACCCTCGGCACGTCCATCCTGCAGCGGCGCCCCCAGCCCGACGAGCGGCCACGCTGGAAGCGCCTGCTCGGCTACCTCGAGGACCGCTGGGACCAGCCGGTCAAGGGCCTGTTCTTCCTCGCCATCGACGGTGAGATCCCCATCCCGTTCGTCCAGGCGCTCACCGCCCTCGGCTTCCAGCCGATCATGCTGCGGGGCGAGGGCAAGGTCGTGGACATCGGCATCCAGCGCACCGCGGAGGCGCTGCTGGGCCGGGAGGACGACGTCGTCCTCGTCAGCCACGACGCCGACTTCGCCCCCCAGCTCACCGACCTCGCGGCCACGCCGGGCCGACGCACCGGGATCATGGGCTTCGAGGAGTTCCTCTCCCACGAGCTGCGCCGCATCCCCGGGGTCGAGTTCTTCGACCTGGAGCACGCGGTGGGCGCGTTCGACTCGTCCCTGCCGCGCCTGCGCGTGATCGACGTCGAGGCGTTCGACCCGTACGAGTTCCTCTGACCCGCCGGGGGTGGCCCGCGGCTCAGTCCGTGGGCAGCTCCAGCAGGCGTTCGACGGTGGCGGCCACCCCGTCGTCGTCACACGCCCCGACCACGCCGTCCGCCTCGGCCAGCAGCGACGGGTGGCCCGAGGCCACGGACAGGCCGAGACCGGCCCACTGGAGCATCTCCAGGTCGTTGGGCATGTCCCCGAACGCGACGACGTCGGCCGGCGCGACCCCCCGGCTCGCGGCGAACTCGGCGAGGGTCGCCGCCTTGTGCACGCCGGGCGCGGACATCTCCACGAGCGCGATGCCGGGCGCGGAGTGCGTGGCGCTCACGAGCTCGTCCAGCTCGGCGCGGGCCGCGGCGAGGAAGGCGTCCGGGGACAGGGTGTCCGAGCGGGCCAGCAGCTTCACGACGCCCAGCCGACCCGGCAGCGCGGCCTCGAGCGTGGCCGCCGCGTGGGCCTCGGCCCGGAACTCGGCGCGCTCGGAGAACGCGTGCTCCCAGAAGAAGCCCTCGAGGGTCTCGGCACCGAAGGACACGGTGCGGTCCAGGGCGCGCAGCCGGTCCGTGGCGGTCCACACGGCCTCGACGGGCATGGGGTGGGCGATCAGGACGTCGTCCGTGGCGGTGTCCACGACGACGGCGCCGTTGGAGCAGATCACCGGGCCGACGGGACCCAGCTGCGCGCTCAGCGGGCCGAGCCAGCGGAGGGGACGGCCGGTCACGAACACCACCTCGACGCCGGCGTCGTGGGCGCCCCGCAGCGCTGTGATGGTGCGCGGGCTGAGGCGCCCCGACCGCGTGTGCCGGTACCCGATGATGGTGCCGTCCAGGTCCGTCGCGATCATCCGCGGACGGCGCGAGGGCAGGGGCAGGGCGGGCATGCGCCCAGTCTAGGTGTAAGAGGTCATGACGTTGTTGACACGCACCGGGGCCAACGAGGCCGGAGGAGCCTCTCCGCAGGAGGTATGAGGCCGATGATAGTTGTAGTGGTTCACCCACACCTGCAGGGCCTCACGC
>NZ_JAKRLB010000016.1:0-64974 GCF_022664405.1 Micrococcus luteus
GCACCGGGTAGTCCACGGTCTCCCCCGTCGGACGGACCCCACCGGAACCGTCCAACTCCATCCGGCGCATCCGCAGGCCGTCCACCCGGCCGTCGCCGTCCTCGTCCAGGAACTCCTCCGGGGCCTGCAGGAAATGCAGGTGCAGCCGACGCGAGGCGCTCTGCTGACGGTCCTCCTGCTCCATGAGCCAGTTCGTCAACGTGCCCACCATGGTGCGGACCTGATTGTTCTCCTCGATCGCCTTCTCCGAGGCCTCATCGAAGTCGAAGTCCTCCTCGTACAGCACGATGTCCACATCCCTCGAATGCGCCAGCTCCCGCAGCTCCAACGGGGTGAACTTCACCTGCGCCGGCCCACGCCGGCCGAACACGTGCACATCCGTGACCGGGGAAGCGGCCAGATCCCGGTACACGTTGTCCGGGATCTCGGTGGGCAACAGGTCCTCGGCATGCTTGGACAGGATCCGGGCCACATCCAGGGCCACGTTCCCGTTGCCGATCACCGCCACCTGCGTGGCCTCCAACGGCCAATGCCGCGGCACATCCGGGTGCCCGTCATACCAGGACGCGAAGTCCGCGCCACCGAACGAGCCGGCCAACTCCACCCCCGGCACGTCCAGGGCAGCGTCCCGCACCGCACCGGTGGAGAACACGATCGCGTCGTAATGCCGACGCAGATCCGCCAGGCTCAGGTCCGTGCCGTAGTCCACATTCCCCAGGAAACGGATGTCCCCGCGGTCCATGACCTTGTGCAGCGCGGTGACGATGCCCTTGATGCGCGGATGGTCCGGGGCCACCCCGTAGCGGATCAGGCCGAACGGGGCCGGGTACCGGTCGAACAGGTCGATGCTGACACGGAAGTCCCGTTCCTCCTTGGTCAGGATGTCCGCCGTGTACACCCCGGCGGGTCCGGCACCGATGATGGCGATGCGCAACGGGCGGTCAGGCCTCGAGGGGGTCAGGGTCATGCTCGTGCTCCTTCGGAGGTCGGGTTCAGGGTCAAGATCGGGGCAGGGACACCGGCTGCAGGCGCGCCGGTGGCGTAGGGGCTCAGGCGCACGACGTCGCCCACGACGATCACGGCGGGGTTCTCCACACCGACGGCGGCCGCCTGCGCGGCGATGGTCTCCACCGTGCCCACGGTGACCCGCTGGTCCGGCATCCAGCCGCGCTCGATGATCGCCACGGGCGTCGCGCCGTCGAGGCCGCGCTCCGTCAGTCGGCGCGCGGTGTCCGCGAGCCGGCGCACGCCCATCAGCAGGACGAGCGTGTGGTCGGCCCGGGTGGGCACTTCGGCCAGCTCTTCGTGGCCGGTCACCAGCGTGAAGCCGGTGGCGACGCCGCGATGGGTGACCGGGATCCCCGCGGCGGCGGGCACCGAGACGGCGCTCGTGACACCGGGGACCACCTCGACGTCGACGCCATGGGCGCGGCAGTGCGCTGCCTCCTCGCCGCCGCGGCCGAGCACGTACGGGTCGCCGCCCTTGAGCCGGACGACGAGGCGGCCGGCCCGGGCCTCCCGGACCAGGACGGCGTTGATCTCGTCCTGCGTGGCCAGGTGGTTCCCGGGGGCCTTGCCGACCTCGATCACGGGCACCGCCGGGTCCAGCTCGGCCAGGAGGGCGCGCGGGCCCAGCCGGTCGGCGACCACCACGTCGGCCTCCGCGAGCAGCTGTCGGCCGCGCACGGTGATGAGCCCGGAGTCGCCGGGGCCGCCGCCGACGAGGGCCACGCGGCCGGGCTCGGCGGACGCGCGCCGCCGGCGCAGCGGCAGCCGCCCCGTCGACAGGGCGAGGGTGATCGCATCCTTCAGGGCGCGGGCGCGGCGAGGGTCTCCCCCGGCGTTGACGGCCACGGTCACGTCCCCGGCCCGGACGACGGCGGGCGTCCAGGCGGCGGAGGACTCGGCATCGGAGGCGTCGACGCACCAGACGCGGCGGGCCTCGGCGTCGGAGGCCACGGCCCCGTCCACGGCCCGGTCGCCGGTGGCGGTCTGGGCGAACCAGACCCCGTCGAGGTCGGACGGGCGGTAGGGGCGGCGGTGCAGGGTGATCAGGCCGGCCGCCGCGAGCCGCTCCACCTCCTCCCCCGGCTCCGGGGCCACCACGGTGACGAGCGCGCCGGCGTCGAGGAGGGCGCCCATGCGGCGGCCGGCCACGCGCCCGCCGCCCACCATCAGGACGGGCCGGCCGAGCAGACGCAGGGAGGTGGGGTACAGATCGGACGCGGTCATCGCGTGCTCCCTTCCAGCAGCCCCCGGCGGCGCAGCATGCGCCGCTCGACGGGGCCGAATACGGCCAGTTCGACGAGGACGCCGACGGCCAGGATGGTCAGGACGGCGCAGAGGACGACGGCGAGGTCGGACGCGGCACGTCCCTCGTGGAGCAGGGTCCCGAGTCCCACGCCCATGGGCCCGCCGACGGCGATGATCTCGGCGGCCATGAGGCCTCGCCACGCGAAGGCCCAGCCCTGGCGCAGGCCGGAGACGAAGGCGGGCAGGGCGGCCGGGAGGACCACCAGCAGGGCGGTCTCGAGACGCGAGGCGCCCAGCACCCGGGCCGCGCGACGCAGCTGCGGCGGCACCTGGTCCGTGCCGGTGGTGAGGCCGGCGACCACGGCGGGGACGGCGCCGGTGAGCATCACGAAGTACGCGGTGGCGTCGCTGAGGCCGAACCACAGCACCGCGAGCGGCACCCAGGCCACGTTCGGCAGCACCATCAGGGCCGTGAGCAGCGGGCCGAACGCCCGCCGCAGGACGCTGACCTGTCCGAGCACCAGGCCCAGCCCGACGCCGACGACCACGGCGAGTGCGAAGCCGACGACGGCGCGGCCCACCGACGTCGCCACTGCCTGCTGGACGAGGCCCTGGGCCCACAGCGTCCCGAAGGCCCCGACGACGTCGCCGGGACCGGTGATCGGCTCACCGCGCGCACCGGCCAGCCACGCGAAGGCCTGCCAGATCGCCACGAGCAGGACGACGGCGGCCACCGGGAGCAGGACCCGGCTCCAGTCCCACCCGGCCAGACCCGTCCGACGGGTCGAGTCGACGGCCTGGAGCGCGTCGAGGCCGCTGTCGAGCTCGCGCAGCTCGTCGTCGGTGGCGGCCCCCGGCGCGCGGCCGGGGGCGTCGAGGGTGGGGGTGTCAGTGCGCATGGCGACGGATCTCCTGACCGAGTCGGGCGGTGATGGCGGCCGTGAGGGCGGCCGCGGCGGGCGCGTCGTGGCGGGCGGCCGCGGGCACGTCCCATTCGGCGACGACGCGACCCGGACGTGAGGACAGCAGCAGCACCCGCTGGCCGAGGCGGACGGCCTCGGCCACGTTGTGGGTGACGAACACGACCGTCCGACCGGTCTGCCGCCACACGCGCTCGAGCTCCCCATGCAGCAGGTCGCGGGTGATCGCGTCCAAGGCCGCGAACGGCTCGTCCATGAGCAGCAGGGGGCGGTCCTGGGCGAGGGCCCGGGCCAGGGCGACGCGCTGGCGCATGCCGCCGGAGAGCTGGTGGGGTCGCAGGTCGGCGGCGTCGTCGAGGTGGACGAGGCGCAGCAGCTCCCCGGCACGCTCCCGACGCTCCCCCGCGGCCACACCGGCGAAGCGGAGGGCGAGCTCGATGTTGCCGCGGGCGGTGAGCCACGGGAAGAGGGCGGCGTCCTGGAACATGAACGCGGCCCCCTCCCGGGGGGTCTTGACGACGCCCGCGGTGGGCGCCTCGAGCCGGGCGACGAGGTTCAGCAGGGTGGACTTGCCGCACCCGGACGCACCGAGCAGGCAGACGAACTCGCCCGGCTCGATCCGCACGGAGACGTCCTCCAGCACGGGCGTGGGCCCGCCGAAGCTCTTGCCCACGTCCTCCATCACCACCGTCATGACCGCTCCCGTCGCGCCGTCGTCATCCGGATCAGGCCTCGTCGCCGCCGCGCACCATGCCGGCGGCGAGCGTGGCCCCGTCGTGGGGGTCGATCACGAGGAACGCCCCGGTGCGCCGATGCACGGCGTAGGGCTCCACGGGCAGCGGCGCGGCCAGGTGCAGGCGCACCTGTCCGATGTCGTTGAGCCCGAGGGTCTCGGCCGGGTCGAGCCGCAGGGTGTCGAGGTCGAGCCGACCGGCCACCTCCTGGACGAGCGCCCGGACGACGGCGGTGCCGTGCTTGACGAGGACCTGCTGCCCGACGCGCAGCGGTGCGGCGGAGAGCCAGCACAGCGCGGCGGCCACCTCCGCGGTGGGGCGCGGGGCGGTGTCCGCGGCGGCGATCGTGTCCCCGCGGGCCACGTCCACCTCGTCGGCCAGGCGCAGGACCACCGACTGCGGGGAGGAGGCCTCCTCGAGGGATTCCCCGGCGGCGTCCACGCCCACCACGGTGGTGGTGCGCGCCGGCTGCCCCGGGGTGAGGACGGCGACGGCGTCCCCGGGCCGGACGGTGCCCGCGACCACCTGCCCGGCGTAGCCGCGGTAGTCGCGGAACACCTCGGGGTCGAGGCCGGGGGCCAGGGCGCCCTGGGGGCGCACCACGAGCTGCACCGGGAAGCGGAAGGAGGCGGCGGCGTCGTCCTCGGCGTCCGCCCCGGGCAGGGACTCGAGCAGCTCCATGAGCGTGGGGCCGGTGTACCAGTCCGTCCGCTCGGAGCGGGTGACCACGTTGTCGCCCTGCAGGGCGGACACCGGGACGCTCACCGCGTCGGAGAGGCCGAGCTCCCGGGCCACGCGCCGGACGTCCTCGGCGATCGCGGTGAAGACCTCCTCGGCGTAGTCCACGAGATCGATCTTGTTGACGGCGACGATCACGTGCGGCACCCGCAGCAGGGCCACCACGCTGAGGTGGCGCCGGGTCTGCTCCACCACGCCCTTGCGGGCGTCCACGAGCAGCACGACCGCATCGGCCGTCGAGGCGCCCGTGACGGTGTTCCGGGTGTACTGCACGTGCCCGGGGCAGTCGGCCAGCACGAAGGTGCGCCGGTCCGTGGCGAAGTACCGGTACGCGACGTCGATCGTGATCCCCTGCTCCCGCTCGGCGCGCAGGCCGTCGGTCAGCAGCGCCAGGTCCAGCCCGCCCTCGGCACCGCCGAAGCCGCGCTCGGCGGAGGTGCGGGCCACGGCCTCGAGCTGGTCGGCCAGGACGGCCTTGGAGTCGTGCAGGAGGCGGCCCACGAGGGTGGACTTGCCGTCGTCGACCGAGCCGGCCGTGGCCAGGCGGAACAGGGTCCCGGCGGGGGCGTGCCGGTCCAGCAGTGCGGTGCTCATCAGAAGTACCCGTCCTTCTTGCGATCTTCCATGGCCGCCTCGGAGATGCGGTCGTCGGCGCGGGTGGCCCCGCGTTCGGTCAGGGTGGAGGCGGCGACCTCGAGCACGACGTCCTCGACGGTGGCGGCCTCCGAGAGGACGGCGCCGGTGCAGGACATGTCGCCCACCGTGCGGTAGCGCACCGTCCGCGTGGTGACCTCCTCGCCCTCGGCCGGGCGGGAGTGCTCCCCCACGGCGCGCCACATGCCGTCGCGGCGGAAGACCTCCCGCTCGTGCGCGTAGTAGATGGAGGGCAGCTCGATGCCCTCGCGGGCGATGTACCGCCACACGTCCAGCTCGGTCCAGTTGCTGATGGGGAACGCGCGGACGTGCTGGCCGGGGGTGTGACGGCCGTTGTAGAGGTTCCACAGCTCGGGGCGCTGGTTGCGCGGGTCCCACTGGCCGAACGCGTCCCGCAGGCTGATGATCCGCTCCTTGGCCCGCGCCTTGTCCTCGTCACGGCGGCCTCCCCCGAAGACGGCGTCGAACCGGTTGGTCCGGATCGTGTCCAGCAGGGGGGTGGTCTGCAGGGTGTTGCGGGTGCCGTCGGCGCGCTCACGCAGCTCGCCGCGGTCGATGTACTCCTGCACGGAGCCCACCACGAGCCGCAGGCCGAGCCGCTCCACCGTGCGGTCGCGGAACTCGAGGACCTCGGGGAAGTTGTGGCCGGTGTCCACGTGGACCACCGGGAAGGGGATCCTCCCCGGCCAGAAGGCCTTCGCGGCCAGGTGGAGCATCACCACGGAGTCCTTGCCGCCCGAGAAGAGCATGGCGGGGCGCTCGAACTCGGCCACCACCTCGCGGATGATGTGGATCGCCTCGGCCTCCAGGGCGTCCTGGACGTCGGGCCCGGCGGGGCTCACGGTCCCCGGGTCGGGGGCATGGGTGAGGGTCATCGTGTCTCCTTGGTCTGTCTCGGGTGCGGCGCTCAGACGTGGATGCCGCACTCGGTCTTCGCGGTCCCGGCCCAGCGCCCGGCACGGGGGTCCTCCCCGGGGGCGACGGGGCGGGTGCAGGGGCGGCAGCCGATCGAGGGGTAGCCGTTCTGCAGGAGCAGGTTCACGGGCACGTCGTGGTCCGTGGCGTAGCCGACCAGGTCGTCGAAGCTCCACGGGGCGACGGGGTTGACCTTGACCATGCCGTGGGCCTCGTCCCAGCCCACCAGCGGGGTGTTCGTGCGCGTCGGCGCCTCGTCCCGGCGGACGCCGGTGAACCACAGGTCGTATCCGGCCAGCGCCCGGTTGAGGGGCTCGACCTTGCGCATCGCGCAGCACAGCCCCGGGTCGCGGGCGAACAGGTCCTTGCCGTGGCGCTCGTCCTGCTCGGCCACGGTCAGCTCCGGGAGCACGTCCACCACGGTGACGGCGAGGCGGCGGGCCACCTCGTCGCGCGTCGCGAGCGTCTCGGTGAAGTGGTAGCCGGTGTCCAGGAAGAGGACGTCCACGCCGGGCATCCGCTGCGCCACCAGGTGCGGCAGGACGGCGTCGGCCATGGAGCAGGCCACGGCCGCCCGGCGGAGGTCCACATGGCGGGCGGCCCAGTCGACCACCGCCTCGGCGGGGGCGTCCCAGCCGAGCTCGGCGGCGCCGGACTCCGCGAGCGCCTGCAGGCGCTCGAGGTCCTCGGTCGGACGGGTGGGGGGAACGGTGCTCATCGGAGGGCCTCCTCGTCGACTCGGTGCGCCCACCGGGCGAAGGTCTCGCCCGGCTCACGCTGCTCGTCGTACCGGCGGACGACGCGCTCGACGTAGTCGACCAGCCCGTCCGCGCGGACCTTCAAGCCGCGGACGCTGCGTCCGAGGCCGGCCTCGGCGCGGTCCACGGAGGCCAGCCCGCCGCCCAGGTGAACCTGGAAGCCGGGCGTCTGGCCGCCGTCGTCGTCCGGGAGCAGCTGGCCCTTCAGGCCGATGTCCGCGGTCTGGATGCGGGCGCAGGAGTTGGGGCAGCCGTTCACATGCAGGCTCAGCCGCTCGGGGAGGCGGTCGGCGAGGTCGGCCAGGCGCTCCTCGAGCTGGGCGATCGCGGCGGTGGCGGTGTCCTTCGTGTCCACGATGGCGAGCTTGCAGAACTCCAGGCCCGTGCAGGCGATGGTGGAGCGGCGGAACACGGACGGCTCCGGGTCCAGTCCCAGCTCCTTCAAGCCGGCCACGACGGCGTCCACCCGGTCCCGCTCCACGTCCAGCACCACGATCTTCTGGTGGGGGGTGGTGCGCAGCCGCGTGGAGCCGTGGGCCTCGAGCAGGTCCGCGAGGGCGGTGAGGGTGGTGCCGCTGGAGCGGCCGACGACGGGAGCGGCGCCGATGTAGAAGCGGCCGTCCTTCTGCTCGTGGACCCCCACGTGGTCGCCGGGACGGGTGGGCGGGGCCGGGGCGGGTCCGTCGGGCAGGGCGTAGCCGAGGTACTCCTCCTCCAGCACGGTGCGGAACCTCTCCGGCCCCCAGTCCTCGAGCAGGTACTTCATGCGGGCCTTGTTGCGCAGGCGCCGGTAGCCGTAGTCACGGAAGATGCTCACGACGGCGTGCCACACCTCGGGGGCGCGCTCGGCCGAGACGAAGGCACCGATCCGGTCGGCCAGGCGGGCCTTCGTGGACAGGCCGCCGCCGACCCACAGGTCGTAACCGGGGCCCAGCTCGGGGTGCACCACGCCGATCAGGGAGACGTCGTTGATCTCGTGGACCACGTCCTGGGAGGGGTGTCCGGTGATGGCGGTCTTGAACTTGCGGGGCAGGTTGGAGATCTCGAGGTCGCCGATCCAGCGGTCCGCGATCTCCCGGATCACGGGCGTGGGGTCGATGATCTCGTCCGCGGCGATCCCGGCCACCGGTGAGCCGAGGATCACGCGCGGCACGTCGCCGCAGGCCTCGGTGGTGGACAGGCCCACGGACTCCAGGCGCCGCCAGATCTCGGGGACGTCCTCGACGCGGATCCAGTGCAGCTGGACGTTCTGCCGGTCGGTGATGTCCGCGGTGTCACGGCCGAAGTCGGTGGAGATCCCGCCGATCACGCGCAGCTGCTCGGTGGTGAGGTCGCCGCCGTCGATGCGCACGCGCAGCATGAAGTAGCGGTCCTCGAGTTCGTGGGGCTCCAGGGTGGCGGTCTTGCCGCCGTCGATCCCCTGCCGACGCTGGGTGTACAGGCCCCACCAGCGGAAGCGGCCGTGCAGGTCGTCCGAGGGGATCGAGTCGAAGCCCTCGTGGGCGTAGACCTGCTCGATGCGCTCGCGGACGTTCAGGCCGTCGTCCTGCTGCTTGAACTCCTCGTTGTGGTTCAGGGGGGCGGTCCCGTCCACCTTCCACTGGCCGTGCGGCTTGGCGGAGGGACGGCGCGGAGTGCGCGCCGGCCTCGACGTCTCGTTCACCTGGGTCATGGCCGCCACGCTAGGAACCCGGCATGCCGGCCCCAAGATCGTCGACGCGGTTCGTCACGTTCCCGGGGCCGGGCCGCGGCGGGGACCCGGTCCGGCCCCGGTCGTGTGACGGACGGCTCAGCGGCCTCCGGCGGCTCCCCTCGGGGCCTCTACGAGGGCGGACCGCAGCCGGTCCAGGGCGATCCGCGCCACCAGCGGATGCGGCAGCAGGGGGTCGGTGACCGCGTCCGCGCCGGCCTCGCCGAGCCGGTCGTGGAAGTACCCGGGGGCCAGCAGGTGGGCGGCCACCACGGCGCGACGGCCGGCGGCGTGCACCCGGGCGACGGCGTCGGGCACACGGGGGGTCGCCGCCGCCCCGAACGCCGCGGTCACGGGCAGTCCCGTGGCCCGGGCCAGGGCCCCGGCCAGGGCGTGCACCTGGGCCTGGCCGTCCGCGGCGCGGGTGCCGGCCGCCGCCAGGATGACGTCCGATGTCGCGGCCTCACCGGCCGGCACCGCCCGGGCCACCCGCTCGGCCAGAACGGTCACCAGGCGCGGCTCGACGTCGTCCCCGGCCCCGGCCAGCGGTGCGGCGGCGATCGTGCCGGGTCGGGCGGCTGCGGCGTGGTGGATGTCGTGGTGGACGTGATGGCCCAGGGACAGCAGCAGCGGCACGATCACGGCCGGCTCCCCCGGGGGCAGGGCCGCCACGACCTCGTCGAGGGAGGGGCTCTGCACGTCCACGTAGGCCTCGTGGACCTGGGCGCCCGGCCCCTCGGCGGCCAGGAGGGCCGCCAGGTCGGCACGGAGGCCGTCGATCACGTCGCGGCCGGCCGCGTCGTGCGTGCCGTGGGCGCAGGCGATCACGTGCAGCACGGGCGCGCTCATGCCGAGCCCACCGCGTCGGCCCACACGTTCTGCGGCCCGCCGCTCACCGGCGGATCACCTTGTGCTGGGCGGCCTGGGCGACCGGCCGCATCACGATCTGATCCAGGTTCACGTGGTGGGGCAGCTCGACGGCGTGGACGCACACCTCGGCGACGTCCTCGGCGGTGAGCGGCTTCTCCACGCCCGCATACACGGCGTCCGCGGCGGACTGGTCGCCGCCCAGGCGGTTGCGGGAGAACTCCTCGGTGTGGACCATGCCCGGCAGCACCTCGATCACCCGCACGTTGTGCTCGGCCTCCTCCAGGCGCAGCGCGCCGGTGAGCCCGTGCTGGCCCATCTTCGCGGCGTTGTAGCCGGCGCCGCCCTCGTAGGCGGTGACGGCGGCGGTCGAGGTCAGGTTGAGCACGGTGCCCTCGCCGTGGGCGCGGAGCATGGGCAGGAACGCCTGGCACATCGTGAGGGTGCCGAGCACGTTGACGCGGTACATCCACTCCCAGTCGGCGCGGTCGCCGTCGCCCACCGCGTCCGTGCCGAGCGCGCCGCCGGCGATGTTGACGAGGGTGTCGGCGCCGCCGTCGGCCTCGACGCGCGAGGCCAGCGCGGCGACGGCGGCCTCGTCCGTGACGTCCAGGGCGGCGGGGACGACGTCGCCGCTCACGCCCTCGGCCCGGGCGTCGGCAGCGAGGGTCTCGAGGCGCTCGGCCCGGCGGCCGACCGCGTACACGCGCCAGCCGCGGCGGGCGAGCTCGAGGGCCGTGGCGCGGCCGATGCCGCTCGTGGCCCCCGTCACGACGGCGGCGCGGGCGGGGTTCTTCGCAGGTTCATGGGTGTGGCTCACGCCTCCGACCGTAGCCGAGCCGCGCCGTTCGGAGCACCGCCCGGATCACCTCCGCCAGGTCGAGCGACTGAAAGGGCGGGACGTCCCGGGCGTCGTCGCAGGCCCGGCCCGCCGCCCCGGTCATGGGAGGATGGCGGGCATGGCTGAGAACACGCAGGGCACAGACACGCCCATCGACGCATCGACCCCGTCCACCCCCGCCGCCGGCGCCGTGGCCGTGCCGGACAAGCCGGCCCTCGAGGGCCTCGAGGAGAAGCTGACCGCCCGCTGGGCCGACGAGCGCACCTACGCGTTCGACACGCAGACCACCCGCGAGCAGGTCTACTCGATCGACACTCCCCCGCCGACCGCCTCCGGCTCGCTGCACGTGGGCCACGTCTTCTCCTACACGCAGACCGACGTGCTCGCCCGCTACCAGCGCATGAACGGCAAGAACGTGTTCTACCCGATGGGCTGGGACGACAACGGCCTGCCCACCGAGCGCCGCGTGCAGAACTACTACGGCGTCCGCTGCGACCCCGCCAAGCCGTACGTGGAGGGCTACCGCCCGCCGGAGAAGCCGGCGAAGAACCAGCGCGACTGGGACGTGATCTCCCGCAAGAACTTCATCGAGCTCTGCGAGGAGCTCGCCGTCGAGGACGAGAAGGTCTTCGAGGACCTCTTCACCCGCCTCGGCCTGTCCGTCGACTGGGACATGACCTACCGGACCATCGACGACGTCTCCCGCGCCGTCTCCCAGCGCGCCTTCCTGGCCGGCATCGCCTCGGGCGACGCCTACCTGGCCGAGGCCCCCACCATGTGGGACGTGACCTTCCGCACCGCCGTGGCCCAGGCCGAGCTCGAGGACCGCGAGGTCCCCGGCGCCTACCACCGCTACGCCTTCACCGCTGCGGACGGCGAGCAGGTCTTCATCGAGACCACCCGCCCCGAGCTGCTGGCCTCCTGCTCCGGCCTGGTCGCCCACCCGGACGACGAGCGCTACCAGCACCTGTTCGGCACGACCGTCACCTCCCCGCTGTACGGCGTGGAGGTCGAGGTCTTCCCGCACCCGCTGGCCAAGCCGGACAAGGGCTCCGGCATCGCCATGGTCTGCACCTTCGGCGATCTCAACGACGTCACCTGGTGGCGCGAACTGCAGCTGCCGACCCGCACCCTGATCGGCCGTGACGGCCGCTTCGCCGCCGACACCCCCGAGTGGATCACCACGGACGCCGGCCGACAGGCCTATGCGGACACCGTGGCCGGCCGGACCGTCTTCTCCGCCAAGCAGGGTGTGGTGGACGCCCTCACCGCGGCCGGCCTGCTGGACGGGGAGCCGAAGAAGATCATGCACGCCGTGAACTTCTACGAGAAGGGCGACAAGCCGCTCGAGGTCGTCACCTCCCGCCAGTGGTACATCCGCAACGGCGGCCGCGACGCCGACCGCCGCGCGGAGCTGATCGAGCGTGGCCGCGAGATCTCCTGGCACCCGGAGCACATGCGCCACCGCTACGAGAACTGGGTCGAGGGCCTCAACGGCGACTGGCTCGTCTCCCGCCAGCGCTTCTTCGGGGTGCCGATCCCGGTCTGGTACCCGCTGGATGCGGAGGGTGAGCCCGACTATGAGAACCCGATCCTCCCGGCCGACGAGCAGCTGCCCGTGGACCCGGCCGCCGAGGCCGCCCCGGGCTACGCCGAGGACCAGCGCGACGTCCCCGGCGGCTTCACCGGCGACCCGGACGTCCTGGACACCTGGGCCACCTCCTCCCTGACCCCGCAGATCGTGGGCCGCTGGTCCCGTGACGAGGCGTTCTTCAACAACGTCTTCCCGTTCGATCTGCGCCCGCAGGGCCACGACATCATCCGCACCTGGCTGTTCTCCACCGTGGTGCGCGCCCACGCCCTCAACGGCTCCGTGCCGTGGACGGACACCGCGCTCTCCGGCTGGATCCTCGACCCGGACCGCAAGAAGATGTCCAAGTCCAAGGGCAACGTGGTGGTCCCGACCGACATCCTGGACCAGTTCGGCTCGGACGCCGTCCGCTACTGGGCCGCCTCGGCCCGCCTCGGCGCAGACACCGCCTACGAGGTGGCGCAGATGAAGATCGGCCGCCGCCTGGCCATCAAGCTGCTCAACGCCGCCAAGTTCGTGCTGAACCTGGGCGCCACGCAGGACGCCGTCATCCGCACGGCCGATGACGCCGCGGCCGTCACCAACCCGCTGGACGCCTCCCTGCTGGCGCGCCTGGCGGCCACCGTGGAGCAGGCGACCCGCGCGTTCGAGGCCTATGACTACGCACGGGCCCTCAACGTGACCGAGCAGTTCTTCTGGGCCTTCACGGACGACTACGTGGAGCTCGTGAAGGACCGTGCCTACGGCGGCCACGGCGAGGCCGAGCAGGCCTCTGTGGTGACCACGCTGGCCACCACCCTGGACGCCCTGCTGCGTCTGCTGGCCCCGTTCCAGCCGTTCGCCACCGAGGAGGTGTGGAGCTGGTGGCGCGCCGGCTCCGTGCACACCGCCGCGTGGCCGGGCGCCGCGGACGAGGTGGCGGCCTTGTCCTTCGCCGCCTCCGCCGGTGACGCCGAGGTCCTGCCCACCGTGGCGCAGGTCCTCGGCGGCGTCCGCAAGGCGAAGTCCGAGGCCAAGGTGAAGCAGCGGACCCAGGTGCGCTCCGCCGTGGTGACCGGGCCGGCCGAGTGGCTCGAGAAGCTGCGCGGCGGCCTGGCGGACCTCAAGGCGGCCGGCAACATCGCGGACCTGTCCCTCACGCAGGGCGAGGCCGGCGAGTCCGCGCCGCTGACCGTCTCCGACGTGCAGCTCGCACCGGTCGAGGACGACTGATCCGCGCCGCGCGTTCCCGGACGGTGTCTCGGGAGCGCACGCGGCACGACGACGGCCCCGTCGCCCATCACGGGCGGCGGGGCCGTCGTCGCGCCCGTGCTGCGAACCCGAGTCTGCCCGTCAGCGTGGGATGTTCGTGGCCGGGATCCGGTAGGGCACAGCGCACGTCGGCAGTCCGCCGCCGGATCGGAGTTCGTCGGGAGGCGGCCCTCCCGGGGGTGTCGTGGTGCACCTCCCGGTCGTGCTCCTGCCGCATGTCGCAGTGCGGTCACCGCGGCAGGGGTGGACACTGAGAGGATGAGACCGACACCCGATCCCGCCCCGGCCGGCCGCCGCGCCTGCGACTCCTCCGCCCGGCGGATGTCCGCCGCCCTCGCCGCCATGGGCGTGCTCCACTTCGTCCGACCTGAGCCCTTCGACGGGCTGATCCCGCCGTTCCTGCCCGGCTCGGCCCGCGCGTGGACCCACGGCTCCGGCGTGGCCGAGCTGGCCGTGGCGGGTCTGCTGGCCGTCCCGCGCACCCGGCGCGCGGGCGGACGCGCCGCGCAGGCGCTCTTCCTCGGCGTGTGGCCCGGCAATGCGTGGATGGCCTGGCGGTGGCGACGCCGGCCCTGGCCGGCGCAACTGGTCTCCCTCGGGCGGCTGCCCCTGCAGGTCCCCCTGATCCGCGCGGCCGGCAGAGTGGCGCGCAGCTGACCCCCGCCGCCCCGCACCCCGACGACGCCGGCCCCACACCTTCGCGCTGAAGGTGTGGGGCCGGTCTCGTGCGAGCCGGGGGCTCAGTCGAACTGCGGATCCGTGGTGCGGGCCCGCTTGATCTCGTAGAAGTACGGGAAGTCGGCCAGGGCGACGGCGCCGTCGAAGATGCGGCCCGCCTCCTCGCCGCGCGGGATGCGGGTCATCACGGGACCGAAGAAGGCCGTGCCGTTGAACGCCACGACGGGCGTGCCGACGTCGTTGCCCACGAGGTCCTCCGCCTCCTTCTGGCTGGCGCGCAGCTGCTCGTCGGCCACGTCGGTGCGGGCGGCGTCCAGGATGTCCGCGTCGTGGCCCAGCTCCTCGAGGGCCTCGGCCACCACGGCCTCGTAGTCCGTGCGGCCCTGCTCGTGGATGCGGGTGCCGACCGCGGTGTACCACGGGCCGAGCGCCTCGGCACCGTGCCGCTCGCGCACCTGCACGGCGGCGCGGGCCGGCAGCCAGGCCTTCTCGAGGCGGGCCAGGTAGTCGGGGTCCAGGTCGCGGCCCTCGTTCAGGACGGCGAGCGACATGATCTTGAAGACCACCCGCACGTCGCGCACCTTCTGGACCTCCAGGATCCACCGGGAGGTGATCCAGGCGAACGGGCACGTGGCGTCGAAGTAGAAGTCGACGGTGGGCTGCTGCGTGGTGTCGGTCATGCTGTGCTCCTTGCGGTCAGGGAGCCGTCTCGGCTCCGGTCGGTCCTGCTGGGCGACGGCGGTCAGGCGCTCCGGCCGCGTCGACGTCGTTCCACCTCGGCCGGGATGAGCGTGGGCTCGGCCTCGCCGCGCACCACGTCCCCGGAGATGACGACCGTGCCCACATCCGAACGGGAGGGCAGCTCGAACATCACGGGCTTGAGGACGTTCTCCATGATGGAGCGCAGGCCGCGGGCGCCGGTGCCGCGGGCCTCGGCCTGGGCGACGACGGCGTCCAGGGCGTCCTGCTCGAACTCGAGCTCCACGCCGTCCATGAGGAACATCTTCTGGTACTGCTTGAGCAGGGCGTTCCTCGGTTCGGTCAGCACCCGCACGAGCTGTTCGTGCGTGAGGTCCTCGACAGTGGTGATCACGGGCAGGCGGCCGATGAACTCGGGGATGAGGCCGAACTTCAGCAGGTCCTCCGGCCGCACGTCCGCGTAGGTGACGTCCCCCGCGCCCAGGTGGTTCAGGGGCGCGCCGAACCCGATGCCCTTGCGTCCGGCACGGGAACCGATGATCTCGTCCAGGCCCGCGAACGCGCCCGCCACGATGAACAGCACGTTGGACGTGTCGATCTGCAGGAACTCCTGGTGGGGGTGCTTGCGTCCGCCCTGCGGCGGCACCGACGCCACCGTTCCCTCGAGGATCTTCAGCAGGGCCTGCTGCACGCCCTCGCCGGAGACGTCCCGGGTGATGGAGGGGTTCTCGGACTTCCGCGAGATCTTGTCGATCTCGTCGATGTAGATGATGCCCTGCTCGGCCTTCTTCACGTCGTAGTCCGCGGCCTGGATGAGCTTGAGGAGGATGTTCTCCACGTCCTCGCCCACATAGCCGGCCTCGGTGAGGCTGGTGGCGTCCGCGACCGCGAACGGGACGTTGAGCCGCCGGGCGAGGGTCTGCGCGAGATACGTCTTGCCGGAGCCGGTGGGGCCGACCATGAGGATGTTCGACTTGCCGACCTCGACGTCCGCCAGGTCGTCCCGCTCGGTGAGGCGGTCGGCCAGGTCACCGCTCCGCGCCTGCGGCCCACGCACGCGCTTGTAGTGGTTGTACACGGCGACGGCGAGGGAACGCTTGGCCGCCTCCTGGCCGATCACGAAGCTCTCGAGGTGGTCGAAGATCTCCTGCGGGGTGGGCAGGACGGTCTCGTCCGCCTCCGCCGCCTCGCCGAGCTCCTCCTCGATGATCTCGTTGCACAGCTCGATGCACTCGTCGCAGATGTAGACACCCGGGCCGGCGATGAGCTTGCGCACCTGCTTCTGGCTCTTCCCGCAGAACGAGCATTTCAGCAGGTCAGCGCTCTCTCCGATACGCGCCATGGTGGTACTCCTCGGGGGCCGGGCGGAGACGTCCGCCCCGCGCGGGCGGCGTCGCTGTCAGATTCCGTCCAGCATACGGCCGTGGACGGACACGTTAAGGGACCGGGTCCCCGGTCGGCGTCGAGGGGTCCGACCGCGCGGCCGGACCCCTCGGCGGGCGTCGTCGGTCAGGCGGACGGGCGGGTGATCTTGCGGGAGGCGAGGACCTCGTCCACAAGGCCGTACTCGAGGGCCTGCTCGGCCGAGAGGAACTTGTCCCGGTCGATGTCCTGCGAGACCTCCTCGGGCGTGCGGTTGGTGAGGGAGGCCAGCGTCTCCTCCATCCACACGCGCATCCGGTTGATCTCCTGGGCGTGGATCTCCAGGTCCGTGGCGGTGCCGCGGTCGCCCTGCATCGCCGGCTGGTGGATCAGCACGCGCGCGTTGGGCAGCGCCAGACGCTTGCCGGGGGCGCCCGCGGCCAGCAGCACGGCCGCGGCGGAGGCGGCCTGGCCCAGGCACACGGTCTGCACCTCGGGCCGGATGAACTGCATGGTGTCGTAGATCGCCGTCATGGCCGTGAACGAGCCGCCCGGCGAGTTGATGTACAGGGTGATGTCACGCTCGGAGTCCATCGCCTCGAGCACGAGCAGCTGGGCCATCACGTCGTCGGCCGACGCGTCGTCCACCTGCGCGCCGAGGAAGACGATGCGGTCCTCGAAGAGCTTGGCGTAGGGGTCCTGACGCTTGAAACCGTAGGGGGTGCGCTCCTCGAACTGCGGGAGGATGTAGCGCGCGTCCGGCGTGGGCAGGGAGGGCATCCCGGTGGGGAGCCCGGCGGGGAACTGGGTCATTCTTGGTCTCCTGGAGAGGGTCGGGACGGTCCGGGCCGGGCTCAGCCCCGGACGCCGCCGCCGCCGGTCACGGACGCGGCACGGTCGGCGATGTGGTCGATGAAGCCGTACTTGAGGGCCTCCTGCGCGGTGAACCACTTGTCACGCGCGTTGTCCTCGAGGATGGTCTCCACGGACTGGCCGGTCTGCTCGGCGGTCAGCTCCGCCATCACCTGCTTCATGTGCAGGATCAGCTGGGCCTGGATGCGGATGTCCGACTCGGTGCCGCCGATGCCGCCGGAGGGCTGGTGCATCAGCACGCGGGCGTGGGGGGTGGCGTAGCGCTTGCCCTTGGTGCCCGAGGCGAGCAGGAACTGGCCCATGGACGCGGCGAGGCCGGTGGCCACCGTCACGACGTCGTTGGGGATGTACTGCATCGTGTCGTAGATCGCCATGCCCGCGGTGACGGAGCCGCCCGGGGAGTTGATGTACAGGTAGATGTCCTTCTCCGTGTCCTCGGCCGAGAGCAGGAGCAGCTGGGAGCAGATCGCGTTGGCGTTGTCGTCACGGACGTCCTCGCCCAGCCAGACGATGCGCGACTTCAGCAGCTGGGTGTAGAGGAAATCCTCGCGCTGCGCCGGGTCCACCGAACGCATGCTGGGGGTGATGTCGGTCATCACTTCCGCCTTCCTGTCGAGATGTCCACGGGCCCCCCGAACGGCGGCCGCTCGCGCGGACGGACGGGTCCCTGATCGAGTCCGACACTAGCCGGGCGTCCGGGCCAGCGCGCGGGACGCCGTCGGCGTTTCGCTGTTGGCGCAGGTTGTCGCGGGCCCTGCCCGGGGCCGCCCACCGTGACCTCGGGACGACGACGGCGCCCCCGCCGGCGTGGGCGGGGGCGCCGTCGTCGTGGCTCGGCGGGGGTGCGCCCCCACCGGCCGGGATCAGGCCTGCTCGGCCGCCTCGGCGCCCTCTGCCTCGGTCGCCTCGGCCTCAGCGTCGAGGGCCTCCTGGCCGCCCGGGGTCACGAACGCCGTGAGGTCCACGGCCTTGCCGTCGGTGTCGGTGACCTCGGCGTACTCGAGGACCTTGGCCAGGGCCTTGCGGCGGCGGACCTCGCCCATGATCATCGGGATCTGCCCGCCCTGGTCGAGCATCATGGCGAACTGGTTCGGGTCCATGCCGTACTCGGAGGAGGTGGCGATGATGTACTCGATCAGCTCACCCTGGTCGACCGTGACCTCCTCGGCCTCGGCGACCTCGTCCAGGATGATCTCGTTGGCGAACGCCTCGCGGGTGTTCTGCTCGAGCTCGGCACGGTGCTCGGCGGTGTCGTGGTCGTCGCCCGCGGTGTGGCCGCCGGCGGAGAAGTGCTGCTCGACCTGCTCGGCGATGACGCCGTCCGGCACCGGGACCTCGACGAGCTTGGCCAGCTCCTCGAGGACCTTGTCGCGGGCCTCGACGCCCTGGCGGCTCACGGCCTCCTCGGCGGCCTGCTTCTTCAGGTCCTCCTTGAGCTCGGCGATGGTGTCGAACTCGGAGGCCAGCTGAGCGAACTCGTCGTCGGCCTCGGGCAGCTCGCGCTCCTTGACGGCCGTCAGCTCCAGCTTGACCACGGCGGTCTCGCCGTCATGCTCGCCGCCGTTGAGCGTGGTCTCGAAGGTGGCGTCCTCGCCGGCGGACAGGCCGTCGAGGGCCTCGTCGATGCCCTCGAGCATGGTGCCGGCGCCCACCTGGTAGGACAGGCCCTCGGCCTGGTCGACCTGCTCGCCGTCGACCGTGGCGGTCAGGTTCATCGTGACGAAGTCGTCCTGGGCGGCCGGGCGGTCCACGTCCTTGAGGGAGCCGAAGCGCGAGCGCAGGGCGTCGAGGGCCTTCTGCTCGTCCTCCTCGGTGGCCTGGGCGGGCTCCACCGTCACCTTGAGGCCCTTGTAGTCGGGCAGCTCGATGGTCGGGCGCACGTCGAACTCGGCGGTGAAGACCACCGGGCCCTCGGCGTTCTCCGCGTCCGGGGTGGCGGTCACGTCGACCTCGGGGCGGGAGATCGGGGTGAGCTCAGCCTCGGCGATGGCGGCGGAGAACCAGGTGTTCAGACCCTCGTTGACGGCCTGGTCCACGACGACCTCGCGGCCGAAGCGCTGCTCGATCAGACGCGCCGGGATCTTGCCCTGGCGGAAGCCCGGGATCTGCACCTGGTTGGCGATGTCCTTGAACGCCTTGTCCAGG
Source organism: Micrococcus luteus (assembly GCF_022664405.1). Taxonomy (NCBI): domain Bacteria; kingdom Bacillati; phylum Actinomycetota; class Actinomycetes; order Micrococcales; family Micrococcaceae; genus Micrococcus; species Micrococcus luteus. Next base: position 18,970 of record NZ_JAKRLB010000016.1, read on the forward strand.
GCGGGCTTCACCTCCTCGAACGGCACCTCGACGGTCAGCTTGACGCGGGTCGGGCTGAGGTTCTCTGCGGTGGACTTGACCACGGATGACTCCTGTTGGTGGTGGTGGATGGTCTTGACGTCGAGTCGGGGTGACAGGATTTGAACCTGCGGCCTCACGCTCCCAAAGCGCGCGCTCTACCAAGCTGAGCTACACCCCGCCGTCGTCCCCGACGCCGGCGGGCTCACGCGGTGGAGGCTCGCCGGACACCCGAGGGACTGCCCGAGGGCAGACTGTGGAATCCTAGCGCGCCGTCTCGCGCCCCGCGAAAAGCCGCGACCGCCGGCCCGTGAAGCCGTCCATCGTGGCGTTGACCCCGAGGACGTCCATCGCGCGGTCGAAGACGGGCGCCGGCAGGGCGCGCAGGGGGGCGATCAGGCCGACGGCGCGGGGCAGCAGCAGACGGGTGCGGCCGGCCTCGACGGCTTCCAGCACCTCCTGCGCCACGTGGTGCGGATCCAACACGGGCAGCAGCCAGGGCACCCGGCTGCGCACGCCCGCGAACATCCCCGTGTCGACGTAGAAGGGGCAGACGGCCAGGGAGGTGACGCGGCTGCCGTCCTTGCGCAGCTCCGCGGCGAGGGACTCGGCGAAGCCGACCGCGGCGTGCTTGGTGGCGGAATAGTCCGTCTGACGTGCGACGCCGACCAACCCCGCGGCCGAGGCCACCGTGACCACGGCCCCGCGGTCCCGGGCCCGCATTCCGGGCAGGACCGCCCGGGTCAGCCAGTACGGCGCGAGTGCGTTCACCTCGAAGGTGCGGCGGATGCCCTCCTCCGTGGCGTCCTCGAGGGGCGCGCCTGTCACGACGCCCGCGTTGTTCACGGCGACGTCCACCTCTCCGGCGCCGGCGGCGGCGGCCTCGACGGTGGCCGCATCCGTCACGTCCACGCGCTCGGCCCGGGCGTCCGCGCCCTGAGACCGGATCTCGGCGGCGACGGCCTCAACCCCCTGCAGGTCGAGGTCCCAGACGACCACGCGGCCCGCGCCGCGGTGGGCTGCCCCCAGGGCGATCAGTCGGCCGATGCCGGACGCGCCGCCCGTCACGAGGACGGTCGCGCCGCGCAGAGACAGGGGATGACGGCCGGCGAGGGCGGACGCGGCCCTGCGGAGGGCGGGACGGGAGCCGTGCATCGTGCCTCTTCCCCCACGGCCGACGCGGGCCCGCCGTGATACGGTGTCAGCCGCTGGTCCGCGCCGAGCGCGGCCCCGCGGGGATGTAGCTCAATGGTAGAGCCCCAGTCTTCCAAACTGGCTACGCGGGTTCGATTCCCGTCATCCCCTCCGGACCTGATGAGCCGGGTCATCGTGTGCACACGATGGCCCGGCTCATGACTTTTTCGGGTGGGTCGTCGTCCGCGCCGGTTCCTTTACCGCTGTGCCGGCCCTCTGCAGGATGGACCCATGCAGAACACCGAGCAGACGCCTCGGGACGCGTCCACCGAGGCCGGTGGGAGGCCCTGGCGGCACCGCATCGTCGAGAACGACACACTGCGCATGACCGTCCTGTCCATGCTGGCAGCCGCCGTCGCGATCGGTTTGAGCACCCTGTTGATCGCCACTCCCCTCGGCGACGCGCTGGGCGTCGGCGCGGCCCGGCGCGCCTCCTGGATGACCGGACTGATGACGCTGTGCCTGATGTGGTCGATCTACTCCGCCCTGGACACGGTGGTGCTGTACCGGTGGCTCGGCCGCCGCGACTCAACAGACCTGCACGCGCTGCTGCGCACGCGCTCCCGCGGCCCGAAGGAGTCCGTCCATCCGGTCGGCTGGAGGGCCCTGACGCTGGGCGCGTCGAGCACGCTGGGCAACACCGTCACCTTCTCGGTGATGGCGATGCTCGTGGTGGTCATCTCGATGTGGATGCCCGAGGCCCGGTCCGTGCCCACCATGCGCTTGCTGGCCGTGGCCACGGTCCTCGCGTCCTGGGCGAGCATCGTCCTGGCCCAGGCGTTGCGCTACGCCCGGCTGGCGGCACAGCACGATCCGAAGAGGTCTCGGCCGGAGGGCGAGTCCCCCGCTCCCCCGATCCTCTTCCGAGGCTCCGACGCTCCGGTCTTCTCGGACTACGTGGCGCTGTCCCTGACGCTGTCCACCATGATGGGCGCCCAGGACGTCGTGTTCTCCGGCCGCGCCGCCCGCACGGCGGTCCGTGAGCACGCGCTGGTCGGATTCCTGTTCAACTCGATGATCATCGCAGCCCTGGCCTCGCTGCTGCTCACCGTCGCCTGATCGGGGCCTGCCACAGGCCTCTCAGCTCTGACAGGTGAGGCAGCGGTAGAGCTTCCGGGCCGCCATCTCCTCCACCACGATCGTCTCGCGCCCGCACACGAGGCAGGCCAGGCCCTGCCGCTGGTACACGTAGTTCGCGTGCTCGGGCCAGGCCGCTTCGGCGGGGATCCCCGGCCGGTGCTCCGGCCGCGTGGTGACGATCCGCCCGAGCCGCACGCCCTCCCGCATGAGCGCGGCGTTGTCCGCCCAGAGGAATGCCAGGTCCGGTGCAGAGACCTCCCGGGCCGGCCGCCACGGGTCGATGCCGGCGCGGAACAGGGCCTCGGCCCGGAAGATGTTGCCGATCCCGCTGACGGCCGCCTGGTCCATCAGCACGACGCCGATCGGCCGCCGTGTCCGCCGGGCGAGGTCGTAGAACGGCGCGGGATCGTCGTCGTTGAGCGGATCCGGGCCGAGACCGGCGACGACGTCGGCAGCCTCGGCCGGAGTGAGCGCACGGCAACGGCTCGCGCCGATCAGGTCGGCCCAGCCGTGCTCGGCGCGCAGTCGCAGCCGGACCGTGGAGGCCGGCGGCGGGGGCTGGACCCAGCCGTCGGGGTCGCGAGCGGGCTCGGCGGCCGGGGCGCCGTCGTCGTGGACCTCCCGCTCGCCGATCCGGCGGGGTGCGCCGATCGAGGACGCGGCCGCGAAGTCCTGATCCCCGCCGAAGGTCCACGCCCCGTACATGCCCAGGTGGACGTGGAGCACGTGGCCGCCGGAGACATCGGCGAAGAAGTGCTTGCCGTGGGCCCGGGCGCGCTTCAGGACCTGGCCGTCGAGCAGGGCGGCCCCCTCGGCGAAGCGGCCCTGCGGACTCGTGGCGCGGATCCGGCGTCCGCCGAAGACGTCGGTGAACTGGCGCGCGAGACGGTGGACGGAGTGGCCCTCAGGCACTCACATCAGCACCTCTCCGGTGGTCTCGTAGTGCGCGATCTTCGCGATGCGGCGCACGTGGCGCTCGTCCTGGGAGAACGGTTCGGTCAGGAAGGCCTCGATGAGCTCGGTGGCCTCCTCGAGCGAGTGCTGCCGACCGCCGACGGCCACGACGTTCGCGTCGTTGTGCTGGCGAGCCAGCCGCGCCGTGTCCAGGTTCCAGGCCAGGGCGGCGCGGACGCCGACCACCTTGTTGGCGGCGATCTGCTCGCCGTTGCCGGAGCCGCCCAGCACGATGCCGAGCGAGTCCAGTCCCTGCTCGCGGTCGGCGACGACGGCGCGGGCGGCGTTGATGCAGAAGCCCGGGTAGTCGTCCTGCGCGTCGTACTCGGTGGGTCCGTGGTCCACCATCTCGTAGCCGGCGGCGGTGAGGTGCTCCACCAGGTGGGCGGACAGCTCCATGCCGGCGTGGTCGGTGGCGATGTGGACGCGCATGCGCAGACTCCTCCAGAAGGACGACGGTCGGGTGGGGTCAGTCTACTGACGGCCCCACCCGACCCCCTGCCCCGGGGCGGGCCGGCTCAGATCAGCGCGACCGATCGCTCGGGCTCGCGCACCGGCATGGGCTCGGGCTCCCCGCTCGCCGAGGAGAGGAAGCCCTCCCCGGTGAAGTGGCCGTTGCGGGCGCGGAAGTCGTAGGCGTAGTCGGGCCAGATCAGCGTCAACTTGCCCGAACGGGGGTCGACGTACCAGGAGTGGCAGCCGCCGTCCACGAGCCACACCGAGGTGGCGGCCCGCTCCTGGAGACGGTCCACGTACTCCTCCTGGGCGAGTGTCTCGGGGACCATCGTCCTGATTCCCTCGTGCTCCACCCGGTCCAGGGCCTCCGAGATGTACGCGATCTGCGACTCGATGATGTAGACGATCGAGTTGTGCCCCAGCGAGGTGTTCGGCCCGTTGATGGCGAACAGATTCGGGAATCCCGCCACGGCCGTGGAGTCGAACGCCGCCATGCCGCTGCTCCAGTGATCGGCCAGGGAACGGCCCTCACCGTCGTGGACGCGCTCGGCGAACGGCGGCTGGGCCGCCTCGAAGCCGGTGCAGAGGACGACGACGTCGACCTCGTACCCGTGACCGCTCACGCCGAACAGCCGGCTCCCCTCGACGCGGTCCAGCGCGCTGTCCTCCAGGGTGACGTTGTCCCGGGCCATGGCCGGGTAGTAGTCGTTGGAGACGAGCACCCGCTTGCAGCCCGGCAGGTACCGCGGCGTGAGGCGCTCGCGGAGCTCGGGGTCGGAGACCGCGGCGGCCAGGTGCCCGAGGGCCTGGGCCCGGACCTGGTCCAGTGCGGCCGGCACACCGCGGCGCTGGGCATAGCTCGACTCGGCGAACCAGAAGATGTCGTCGCGCTCGCGCTGCATGGTGTGCGGGGCGCGCTCGAACATGCGCCGCACGGCCGCGGAATACGGCTTGACCACGCGCGGGGTGACCCACGCGGGGGTGCGCTGGAAGACGACGAGCTCGGCCGCCGTCGCCGCCAGCTCGGGGATGATTTGGATCGCGGAGGCGCCGGTGCCGACGACGGCGACACGCTTGCCCTTCAGGTCCACCGTGTGGTCCCAGCGGGCGGAATGGATGACCTCGCCCTCGAAGGCGTCGAGACCCGGGACGTCCGGCAGGCGGGGGTCGGCGAGGTGCCCGGTGCCCATGATGAGCCAGCGTGCTGTGTAGGTCCCGCGCGGGGTCCGCACCGTCCACCGCTCCGTCTCGGGGTCCCAGTGCGCTTCGAGCATGTCCGCCCCGAGACGCAGGTGCGGGGTGAGGCCCTCGTCCTCGGAGAAGCGCACGAGGTAGTCCTGGATCTCCGGGCCCGGCGTGTAGAAGCCCGACCACTGCGGGTTCGGGGCGAAGGAGAAGCTGTAGAGGTGGCTCGGGACATCGCATGCGGCGCCCGGGTAGGTGTTGTCCCTCCAGGTCCCGCCGACCTGCTGGGCGCGGTCCAGGATGAGGAAGTCCTCGCGGCCGCGACGCCGTAGCTGGGCGCCCATGCCGAGGCCGGCGAATCCGGAGCCGATGATGAGGATCTCGGCGGACTCGTCGCGCGGTGCGGGGCGCACGTCGGTGGTGGTGGTCGTGGTGGTGGTCATGGCTGGCCCCTCTCTCAGGCGTGGGTCTCGGGGATGATCGCGCCGGCCGGGTGGCGGTCGGGCTCGCGCAGGTGCAGGTCGACGATCTGCATGAGTTCGGCCGGGCGCTCGAGGAAGAAGGCGTGGCCGCTCGTCATGGTCGTCAGCCGCGCGTCGTCGATGATGCCGAGCAGCTCGTACTGGTGATGGGGCGGGACCATGACGTCCTCGGCACAGGAGACGATCAGTGTCCGCGCGGTGACGGCGGAGAGACGGTCGGCGACGTCCACGCGGGCATTCAGGTCCATCTGCCGAGCGGTGAACTCGTCCGCGGTCAGGGAGGCGAGTGCTCCGTCGAGCATGGCCGGGGTCAGGGAGCGCAGGGCCAGCGGGGACAGGCCGCAGAAGGCCGTGTAACGCGCCAGGGCATCAGGGCTCGTGTCATACAGGTGCCGCCAGACCTCGTTGCGCAGGCGCTGGTGGACATCCGTCGTCGCCCAGCCGGCCACGAGCACGAGGTTCTCCACGCGGCGACCGAGATCGGCGGCCAGCTGCCCGGCGACGACGGCGCCGAGCGAGTAGCCCAGCAGGTCGAAGGCGGCGTCGGAGCCGAGGAGCTCGTCGACGGCGGCCCGCACCTGGCCGACCAGCAGGTCGACGGTCAGGTCTGCGGCGGGGTCGGCCGTCGGCGCCCAGTCGACGGCGATGACGCGCGTCCGCGTGGCCATCATCGGGAACAGGTGGCCGAAGTGCGAGGCGGTCGTCCCGCCCGTGCCGTGGACCAGCACGAGAGGCCGGTCGAGCTCCCCGGGCGTCACCGAGTCGTGGCAGGTGACGGAAGCACCGTCCACGCTGACGGTGCGCGTGACGGTCGATGCGGTCAGTGGCATGGGGCTCCTCCTGGAAACCAATATGTGGACTATTGGACCCGACACCCGCGATGCGACGCACCCTACATGTCCCAGCATGGCGTGTTCATTTCTCATAATGCAAGCAGGGGCGGCAATCATTGAGTCCATCAGATGGAACTGGCTCCGACGCCGGAGCTGCGGCACGATGGACCGGTGACCCCTCTGACCCCACCCACCGGCGTCCTGCCCCGCGCCGCCCTCGTGATGCGCCTGCTGCACGAGGCCGGACCCGCCGGCCTGCGGCTGAGCCAGCTCGTCCAGCGGACGGGCCTGCCCCAGCCCACCGCCCATCGACTGCTGGCCGACCTGGCGGAGGAGGGTGCCGTGACCCGGCGCGGAGCCGCCTATGCACTCGGTGATCGGTGGGGCCCGGTCGGATTCGAACCGGTGACGCCGCGGTGCCTGATCGAACGCGAGGGCAGCCGGGCCGTGGTCCAGGCCGCCGCGGACGAGCTGGGGGACACGGTCTACCTGGCGGCACGGGTTGCGGGCGGAGTGGCCTACCTCCTGCGATGCGACGGCGACTCCCCTGTGCGCGTCTTCACCGTGGAGGTCGGCGAGGTCAAACGGCTTGCCGCCGGGTACGCCGGCATCGCGCTCCTGGCCTCCCTGCCGCCCGAGCGCCGGCGAGCGGAAGTGGACGCGGTCGTCGCCCGGCCTCCCCGCCGCTGGAACCTGACGGATGACGGGGCCCTGCACGACCTGCTGGACACCCTGCTGCGTCAGATGGACGAGCAGGGGTGGTGCGGCGGTGTGCCGGTCGTGCCCGGGGTGGCCGGAGTCGCCTGTGGCGTTCCGGCGCGGACGGGAGGCATCCCCCAGGTGTCCCTCACGGCCTCGGCGGCCGAGCAGCGGATGCCACCCGGACGCGTGCCCGAGGTGGCTGAGGTGCTGCGTGCGGCGGCGACCCGACTGGCCGAGATCGGGGGCTGAGCAGGTCGACCGGCCCGCCCCGAGACGCGCCGCTCACGACGCTCGGGCCAGGTGGCACACTGGGGAGCACCGTGCCATGGCCCCCATCACAGGCGCCCGGCCGTGCCGCATCCGCCCGACCCCAGGAGGAGTCCGACCGTGACCACCGCCGCCGCCATGAACATCACCCGCGAAGAGGCCGCCGCGCGCGCGGCCGCCCTCACCGTGGACGCGTACGAGGTGAGCCTGGACCTCACCCGCGGCGCAGAGCACTTCCACACGGCCACCACCGTGACGTTCGCGGCCACGCAGGACGCGGTGGGCACCCACACGTGGATCGACTTCGTGGCCGGGCAGGCTCCCACGGTGACCCTCAACGGCGAGGCGCTGGACGTGGCGGACTTCGACGGCGCCCGACTGCGGATCGGCCCGCTGGCGGCGCAGAACACCCTCGTGGTCGACGGGCTCGGGGACTACAGCAACACCGGCGAGGGCCTGCACCGGTTCGTGGACCCCGTGGACCAGGAGGTCTATCTCTACACCCAGTTCGAGGTGCCCGATTCCCGCCGCATGTTCGCGGTGTTCGAGCAGCCCGACCTCAAGGCCGCGTTCCGCTTCACCGTGACCGCGCCGGCACACTGGGCTGTGGTGTCCAACCAGCCGGAGGACTCCCGCCGCACCCTCGGCGTCGTGGCGAACGAGGAGAACCTGCAGGGCGTGGACGCCGCGGTCTGGGAGTTCACCCCCACCCCGCGCATCTCCTCCTACATCACCGCGCTCGTCGCCGGCCCGTACGCCTCCGTGCATTCGGAGCTGACCAGCGCGGACGGCCGCACGATCCCCCTCGGCGTCTACTGCCGCGCGTCACTGGTGGAGCACCTGGACGCGGAGAACGTCTTCGAGCTCACCCGCCAGGGCTTCGAGTTCTTCGAGGCCCAGTACGGCCACGCCTACCCGTTCGAGAAGTACGACCAGCTGTTCGTGCCCGAGTTCAACGCCGGCGCGATGGAGAACGCCGGCTGTGTGACCTTCCTCGAGTCGTACGTCTTCCGCGGGACCGTGCCGGAGGCGCTGATCGAGCGCCGCGCCATCACCATCCTCCACGAGCTGGCCCACATGTGGTTCGGCGACCTCGTGACCATGCGCTGGTGGAACGACCTGTGGCTCAACGAGTCCTTCGCCGAGTTCATGTCCACGCTCGCCGCCGCCGAGAACACGCAGTACACCAGCGCCTGGACCACCTTCTCCTCCATGGAGAAGAACTGGGCCTACCGCCAGGATCAGCTCTCGTCCACGCACCCCATCAAGGCCCGGATCCGCGACCTCGACGATGTGCTCGTCAACTTCGACGGCATCACCTACGCCAAGGGCGCCTCCGTGCTGCGCCAGCTCGTGGCCTGGGTGGGCCAGGAGAACTTCATGGCCGGCGTCCGCGCGTACATCGCCCAGCACGCGTGGGGCAACACCGAGCTGCCGGACCTCATGTCCGAGCTCGAGGCGGCTTCCGGCCGCGATCTGTCCGAGTGGACCCGCGTGTGGCTCGAGACCTCGGGCGTGAACACGCTGCGCACGGAGGTGGAGACGGATGAGGCCGGCACCATCACCGCGCTGCGCCTGCGCCAGAGCGCCCCGGACGGCTCGCCGTCGGCGCCTGGCGACGACGTGCTCCGCCCCCACCGCCTGGCTGTGGGCTTCTACGACGTGGACGAGGCCACCGGCCGCCTGACCCGCACCGAGCGCTTCGAACTCGACGTGGCCGGTGAGGTGACCGAGGTCGCCGAGGCCGTCGGCCGCCGTCGTCCCGCCGTGATCCTGCCCAACGACGACGACCTGGCCTACGCCAAGCTGCGCCTCGACGACGCCTCGTGGGAGGCCGCGTCCACCCGCCTGAAGGACGTGGACGGCTCGCTGGCGCGCACGCTGCTGTGGGGGGCGGCCTGGGACACCGTGCGCGACGGCGAGGCCTCCGCCGCCTGGTTCGTCGACCTCGTCCTGGCCAACGTCGGCCACGAGCGGGACTCGTCCGTGGTGCAGACGCTGCTGCGCCAGCTCGCGACGGCGATCGGCCTGTACCTGCCCGAGGACCAGGCCGAGGCCGTGCGGGTCGCGGCGGCCGACCGTCTGTGGGGCCTCGTCGCGGAGGCCGAGGACGGCTCGGACAACCAGCTGCAGTTCGTCAAGGCGTTCGCCCTGCACGCGCGCACCACGGCGCAGCTGGACCGCCTGGCGGCCCTCGTGGACGGCACCCGCACCGTGCCCGGGCTGGACCTCACCACGGACCTGCGCTGGGAGCTGCTCACTGCGCTGGTGGCGGCCGGCCGTGCCGGGGAGGCCGAGATCGCCGAGGCCGAGCGCGCCGACGCGACCGCCACGGGCGCGCTCGCCGCGATCCAGGCCCGGGCCGCCGTGCCGACGGCCGAGGCCAAGCGCGCGGCCTGGGACCGAGTGATGGCCGGCGAGCCGTCCAACACGGAGCAGCGCCAGGCCCTGATCGGGTTCGCGCGGGTCCACGACGCCGCGCTGATCGCGCCCTTCGCGGACTCCTATTTCGAAGGCGTCGAGGCGATGTGGGACTCCCGTTCTCACGAGATGGCCGAGACCGCCGCGACGCTGGGCTACCCGACCGCCCAGGTCACCCGGGAGATCGCCGACCGCGCCACCGCCCTGTCCGAGCGGCTGGCCGGCACCCGCGCGGGGCTGTCCCGCGTCCTCGCCGAGGGCCGGGACGAGACCGTCCGCGCCCTGGCCGCGCGCGAGCACGCGACGGCGCACGTGCATCAGGTCCACGCCGGGGCCTGAGCCGGACGGCGGCTGACGCCTCTGCCGGCGCTTGCGGGGCGGTGCTGCTGGTGGGTATTCCACGGAAGATGCCCTCCAGCACCTCCCCGGCCGCTGTCGGGGCGCGGGCTGGCTAGGTGTTGTGGGTCATGAGGTTCTTGCCACGAGGCGCCGGCTGAGATGAGACGAGTGGGCCCCGCCCCGCAGGATGGAAGTTCCTCAACAACCCACCTGCCCGAAAAGACCCACTCATGACTCACGCTAACGCACCCCTGACCCCGACTGGCCGACTCAGGATGGTCCACCGCCACCTGCACGACGGGATCCCGCAGGCACACGTGGCCGCCGAGTTCCGCGTCAGCCGGCCCACGGTGGCCACCTGGGTCGCCCGCTACCGCGCCCAGGGAGAAGCCGGCCTTCAGGACCTGCCCAGCCGGCCGCACCGTTCACCTGCCCAGCTCGATCCGGTCCTGGTCGCCCAGATCCACGCCCTGCGGCGGGAGCGCAAGTGGTCCGCACGGCGCATCCATCACCACCTCGTCTCCGAGGGCCACCAGCTGTGCCTGCGCACCGTGGGACGGTGGCTGCACCGGGCCGGGATCTCCCGCCTACGGGACCTGACCCCAGCCGGAGAAGACCTCCGCCGGCAGCCGGCCCGGAGGATCACCGCGAGAGGGCCAGGGCACATGGTGCACCTGGACGTGAAGAAGATCGGGCGCATCCCTGACGGGGGCGGCTGGCGTGCGCACGGACGGGACTCCGAGAACGCGCGAGCAGCCAAGCGCGGGCCTGGCCGACGGGTCGGCTACACCTACCTGCACTCGGCGATCGACGGGTTCACCCGCCTGGCCTACACCGAAGCCTTGCCCGATGAGCGGGCAGCTACGACCGTGAGCTTCTTCTGCCGGGCGCGGGCGTTCTTCGCCGCCCACGGCATCCGGATCGACAGGGTGATCACGGACAACGGCAACAACTACCGGGCCGTGGACTTCACCGCGAAGGTGGTCTCGCTCGGGGGCCGGCACCACCGGATCCGGCCCTACACGCCCCGCCATAACGGGAAGGTCGAACGCTACAACCGGCTGATGGTCGATGAGGTCCTCTACGCCCGCCCGTATACCTCAGAGACGGCCCGGCGTGAGGCGTTGGCAGTGTGGGTGAACCACTACAACTACCATCGGCCGCATACCTCCTGCGGAGATGCTCCACCGGCCTCGTTGGCCCCGGCCCGAGTCAACAACGTCATGACCTCTTACAGCTAGGCTGGAACCCATGAAGCACACCTTCTCCCTGCGCACCGAGTGGACGGGCGACCGCGGCTCGGGCACCTCCGGCGTCCGCGACTACGACCGCTCCGTGGTGATCCAGGACGCCGCTGTCGGCGAGATCCAGGCCTCGGCCGCCCGCCCCTTCCGCGGCGATGACTCGAAGTGGAACCCGGAGACCCTCCTGCTCGGCGCGCTCGCCGAGTGTCACGTGCTCTCGTACCTCCATGTCGCGGCGACCTCCGGGGTCGTGGTCACGGGGATGACGTGCGGGGTCGAGGGCGAGCTCGAGGTGGACGGCGACGGCGCCGGTCGGTTCACCGCGATCACGCTGCGGCCCGAGGTCACGCTGCAGGACGAGGCCGACCGGGAGCGGGCCGAGGCCCTCCACGCCGAGGCGCACCGGCTGTGCTTCATCGCGAACTCGCTCTCGGCCCCGGTCGCCGTCGAGCCGGCCCGCCCCGAGGCCCCGCCCACCGGCACGCCGACGCTGCCGGACCACTCCGCGCGCCTGGGCGCCCCCCTGGCGGTGCTGCGGCCGCGCGTCGCCAAGGGCCCGTCCCGTGTGACGGGCCTGGCGGAGCGGCCCACCGAGGTCGAGCCGGTGATGCACGAGGGCACCCCCGCCCCGGTGGACCAGGTGCGCGCCCGCGACGCCACGGCGGGCCCCGCCGGCGCGACCCCGGCAGCCCCGGCCGCGCCCGGTCAGGCCACCAGCTTCTACGACGCCGTCGGCGGCCGCCCGACGTTCGACCGGTTGACCGCCGAGTTCTACGCCCGCGTGCGTGAGGACGAGATCCTCGCCCCGATGTATCCGCAGGACGACTTCGAGGGCGCCCAGCGTCGGCTGCTCATGTTCCTGGAGCAGTACTGGGGCGGACCGCGGACGTACTCCGAGGAGCGCGGCCACCCCCGCCTGCGCATGCGCCACGCCCCGTACCGGATCGACCCGGCCGCGCGCGACGCATGGCTGCGGCACATGCGCGCCGCCGTCGACACGCTGGGCCTGTCCCCGCTGCACGAGGCCGAACTCTGGGACTATCTGGAGCGGGCCGCCCACTCCCTGCAGAACTCGGCCTGACCGGCCGCCCGGCTGCGATTTCGACGCGCCGGGCGCGGGCTCACACCGCCATGGCGGGGCGGCCCAGCACGAAGCCGCCGGGGGTGTCCAGGCGCGTCCACGGCCCCGCCGTGCTGAGCCGGGCGCGGCCGCCGGGCCGCAGGAAGCCCAGCGCGTGCGCGCCGAAGGCCATGCCGGCCGGGAACTGCAGCGCCTCGCCCCCGAGCAGGGGTCCCCACATCTGCGCCCGGACCCTGCGGACCAGCGCCTCCCCCGGGTTCTCGGGCAGGGCGTCCCGCACGGCGTCGGCGCCGCGCGTGGCCACCTCGGCCAGCTCCTCATCGGCGACCTCGGCCACGGGCGTCCAGCCGCCGCGGGGCGGGGTCAGCGCGGTCCAGGTGACGTGCTCGCGGCCCGGCGGCACGGCGAATGCCAGGTCGACGGGGTCCTGGCCGCGCATCCGCGCGGTGCGCTCGGTGACGGAGCCCAGGGCGACGACGGCGTCCAGGTCCGCCACGCCGTGGGCGGTCGCCAGGGGCACGGTGCGCAGCCCCAGGACGACGGGCACCCCGTCTCCGAGCCCGGCCGGCTGCAGCACGGAGACCCACTGGGCGAGCATCGGGGTGCGGGAGCGCCCCGCCTCAGGCACGACGTGCAAACGCATGCCCGTGTCGGCGACGCGCCGGGCGCGGCTGGCCAGCTGCTCGAGGTCCCGCACAGCGCGGTCGTCGACGAAGCGGAGGACGGGGGCGGCGGCGGGGTGCTCGGTCATGCAAGCATTGTCCCAGGTCCGTCGCGTCCCGGGCCGCCCCGCCGTCGCGGGTCCATCCATGTCGAAGGAGAGCCGTTCGTGCCGCAGCGCCATCCCCGTCCCCGCCCCGGTCACGCACCGGTCCGCCCGGCCTCGGCCCCGAAGGACCCCACCGAAACGCTGCGGGGGATCCTGGAGCTGACGCCGGCCGCGCCGGACCCGGTGACGGGTCAGGTCCGCTTCACGGGCACGACCCCCCGGCAGACGCACGGCCGGGTGTTCGGCGGCCAGGTGCTCGCCCAGGCGCTGGCGGCCGCCTCCCGCACGGTGCCGGCCGCCCGTTCCGCCCACTCGCTCCACGGCTACTTCATCCGCCCCGGGGACGCGCTGCAGCCCATCACGTTCACCGTCGAGACGCTGCGGGACGGCCGCTCCTTCTCCGTCCGCCGGGTGCTGGCCTCCCAGAACGAGAAGGCCATCCTCGCCCTGACCTGCTCCTTCCAGGAGCCCGCCGGCAGCGCGCTGGACCACCAGGTGGCCATGCCGGAGGGAGTGCCCCGGCCCGAGGACCTGCCCACGACGGCGGACGTGCTGGGCGCCATCAACCACCCCGTGGCCCAGGAGTGGGCCTGGTCCCGGCCGTTCGACATCCGCCATGTCACCCCGGCCATCTATGTGGAGCCGGCCGCGGAGACCGAGAACTGCAACATGGTGTGGATGAAGACCTTCACGCCCCTGGCGGACGACCCCGCGCTGCACCTGGCGGCGCTCACCTACGCCTCGGACTACACGCTCCTCGAGCCGATCCTGCGGCAGCACGGCGTCGCCTGGATCCAGCCCGGCATGTCCGTGGCCTCCCTCGACCACGCGATGTGGTTCCACCGGCCCGCCCGCGTCGACCAGTGGCTGCTCTACGTCCAGGACTCCCCCAGCGCCCAGGGCGCGCGCGGCCTCGGCACGGGCGCCGTGTTCACCGAGGACGGGACGCTCGTGGCCACGGTCGCCCAGGAGGGCATGATCCGCCTGCCCGAGGGGGCCGCCGCCCGGCGGGCACGGGCCCGGGGCGCGGCCCAGCGCATGGCCCTGCGGACGGTGCTGCGCCGCAGCTGGCGGCGCTGACCCGGCGGGTTCGCAGGGGGTGAGACTGCCGATCGGGCCCTGCCATGGGTGAGGCGGCTCGCCGTCCGCGCCGCGCGCACCGTTCGTCGTGGTCGACGTGGACCCCGCCCCGACACGACGACGGCCCGTCGCGATCACGTGATCGCGGCGGGCCGTCGTCGGCGCGGCGCCCGGGGGCGCGTCGGCTCAGTCGCGCGTGAGCTTGCGGTGCGTCATCCGGTGCGGGCGGGCGGCCTCGGGGCCGAGCCGATCGACCTTGTTGGCCTCGTAGGACTCGAAGTTGCCCTCGTACCAGTACCAGTTGGCCGGGTCCTCCGCGGTGCCCTCGTAGGCCAGCATGTGGGTGGCCACGCGGTCCAGGAACCAGCGGTCGTGCGAGACGACGACGGCGCAGCCCGGGAACTCGAGCAGCGCGTTCTCGAGGGAGGTCAGGGTCTCCACGTCGAGGTCGTTGGTGGGCTCGTCGAGGAGCAGCAGGTTGCCGCCCTCCTTGAGGGTCAGGGCCAGGTTCAGGCGGTTGCGCTCACCGCCGGAGAGCACGCCGGCCTTCTTCTGCTGGTCCGGGCCCTTGAAGCCGAACGCGGACACGTAGGCGCGCGAGGGCATCTCGACGTTGCCGACCTTGATGTAGTCCAGGCCGTCCGAGACGACCTCCCACAGCGACTTCTCGGGGTCGATGTTGGAGCGGGACTGGTCCACGTACGAGATCTTCACGGTCTCGCCGATCTTCAGCTCACCGCCGTCCAGGGGCTCGAGGCCGACGATGGTCTTGAACAGGGTGGTCTTGCCGACGCCGTTCGGGCCGATCACGCCGACGATGCCGTTGCGGGGCAGGGAGAAGGACAGGCCGTCGATGAGGACGCGGTCCCCGAAGCCCTTCTTCAGGTCCTTGGCCTCGATCACGACGGTGCCCAGCCGCGGGCCCGGCGGGATCTGGATCTCCTCGAAGTCCAGCTTGCGGGTCTTCTCGGCCTCGGCCGCCATCTCCTCGTAGCGGGCCAGGCGGGCCTTGGACTTCGCCTGACGGCCCTTCGTGTTGGAGCGGACCCAGTCGAGCTCCTCGGCCAGGCGCTTGGCGAGCTTGGCGTCCTTCTTGCCCTGCACCTCGAGGCGGGCACGCTTGGTCTCCAGGTAGGTGGAGTAGTTGCCCTCGTACGGGTAGAGGCGGCCGCGGTCGACCTCCGCGATCCACTCCGCGACGTGGTCGAGGAAGTACCGGTCGTGGGTGACGGCGATGACGGCGCCCGGGTAGGAGGCCAGGTGCTGCTCGAGCCACAGCACGGACTCGGCGTCCAGGTGGTTGGTGGGCTCGTCGAGCAGGAGCAGGTCGGGCTTCTCCAGCAGCAGCTTGCACAGTGCGACGCGCCGCTTCTCGCCG
Organism: Micrococcus luteus; assembly: GCF_022664405.1. Taxonomy (NCBI): domain Bacteria; kingdom Bacillati; phylum Actinomycetota; class Actinomycetes; order Micrococcales; family Micrococcaceae; genus Micrococcus; species Micrococcus luteus. The sequence goes on from NZ_JAKRLB010000016.1 coordinate 34,453, forward strand.
CCGGAGAGGTTCGTGACCGGCTCGTCCCCCGGGGGCGTGCGCAGGGCGTCCATCGCCTGCTCGAGCTGGGAGTCGATGTCCCACGCGTCCGCGGCGTCGATGGCGGACTGCAGCTCGCCCATCTCCTCCATGAGGGCGTCGAAGTCCGCGTCCGGGTTCGCCATCTCCTCGGAGATCTGGTTGTAGCGCTGGATCTTGCCGTAGATCTCGCCGACGCCCTCCTGGACGTTCTCGAGCACCGTCTTGGACTCGTCCAGCTTGGGCTCCTGCATCAGGATGCCCACCGAGTAGCCGGGAGAGAGCCGCGCCTCGCCGTTCGAGGGCTCGTCCAGCCCGGCCATGATCTTCAGGATCGTCGACTTGCCGGCGCCGTTGGGGCCGACCATGCCGATCTTCGCCCCGGGGTAGAACGACATGGTGACGTCGTCCAGGATCAGTTTGTCGCCCACCTTCTTGCGGGCCTTGACCATCGTGTAGATGAATTCCGCCATGCGGCCCAGGCTAGTCGGTGGCCGCGGGATTCCACTCATCGTGCCGATCCCGCGACCACCGAGCCCGCTCCCCCTCCGTGCTCCGTGCCGCCCCGTGGTCAGGCGACGCCGGCCGCCGCCGGCTCGCGCCCGGGGGCGCCCGCGTCCGACTCGTCCGGGCCGGGCGAGGCCGGGGCGTCGCCACCCTGGAACCCGTCCGGCAGGCCCGCGCTGAACCCGTCGCCGACCGCGCCGGCCCGCCCGCCCGACGCGTCGTCGTCGCGCGGGGCCGACTCGGGGCGCGGCACGGCCGCGCGCTGGCTGCGCTGGAACGCCGCCGAGCCGAAGCCCAGGTCCAGCCCGACGGCGTCCGCCACCACGTCCACGGACGTGCCGGAGCGCTCGCCCGAGGACCAGTCGCGGACCCGGAGTCGACCGGTGACGATCACGGGGTTGCCCTTCTTCACGGACTGGGCGGTGTTCGAGCCGAGCTGGCCGAACGCCGAGATGCTGTACCAGTTGGTGTGGGCGTCCACCCACTCAGCGGTCTCGCGGTCGAAGCGCCGCTCGGTGGTGGCCAGGCGGAAGCCGGTCACGGCGGCCCCCGATGCGGTGTGGCGGGTGGCGGGGTCCGTGGCCACGAAGCCGCGCACGGTGATGAGGTCCTGCATGGTGTGCCTCCTGGGCTGGGCCCCGGTGGGCGCCGGGGCGGGTCGTCGGCGCATCGGCTGATCCGCCATGGCCAGACAACCCCACCGCGGGGCACCCCGGCAGGATCGGGGCCGGTCTGGGGACGCGCGGAGGTCCCCGGGCGACTGTGCAGGAGCCGACGGCGCCGCGGCCGGCGGCCGTTAGACTGACACGGCCCAGCCCCAGTAGCTCAGCTGGACAGAGCAGCGGCCTTCTAATCCGCCGGTCGGGGGTTCGAATCCCTCCTGGGGCACCCAGACCAGGGGCGGAGCCGTCCGAGCACGCCCGACGACCGCCCGAAGGAGACCGTCCTGGACCGTCTGCGCTCCTGGCTCCGCGCCCCGCGACCCGCCGTCCCCGAGGTCCGTGTGACCCGTCGCGAGGGCGTCCAGCTGGCCGCCCTGCTCGTCGCGGCCGCGGCCCTGTACGTGACGCACTCCTTCCTCCGGTACGCCACCTACGAGGCCAAGGGCTACGACCTGGGCATCTTCGACCAGGTGGTGCGGCAGTACGCGCTGTTCAACGCCCCCCTCAGCTCCGTCAAGGGCGTGGACTTCCACATCCTCGGCGACCACTTCCACCCGATCCTCGCGCTGCTGGCGCCCTTCTACTGGGTATGGCCGGACCCCCGCATGCTCGGCGTGGTCATGGCGCTGGCCCTCGCCGCGTCCGCCGTGCCGGTGTACCTGTTCGCCCGTCGTCGCGCGGGACACGGGGTGGCCCTGGCCGCCGTCGCCGCCCTGCTGCTCTCCTGGCCCTTCCAGGCGATGGTGAACTGGGACTTCCACGAGGTCACCCTCGGCGTGCCGATCCTCGCCTGGCTCGTGTGGGCCCTGGACGGGCAGCGGGCGTGGCTCGCCACCGGCCTGGCGGCGCTGCTGCTCACGGTCCGAGAGGACATGGGCGTGACCCTGCTGGCCGTGGCCCTGGTGATGGCGATCCGTCGCTTCTGGCCGCAGGCCGCGGTCACCGCCGTGCTGGGCGTGCTCGGCTACTGGTTCGCCACGTCCGTGGTGATCCCCCACTACTCCCCCACCGGCGCGTTCGGCTACTGGCAGTTCACCGCCCTGGGCCCGGACATGCGCAGTTCGGTCCTGTTCCTGCTGACCCAGCCGTGGAACGCCGTCGCGGTGCTGTTCGACCACCCGCTGAAGGTGGCCCTCTGGCTCCTGCACTTCGTCCCGCTGCTGTTCCTGCCGGTCCTGAGCCCGCTCACGCTGATGGCCCTGCCGATCCTGCTCTCGCGGCTGTTCAACGACCGCCTCAACGTGTGGGCCCCCGTGTACCAGTACGACGCGATCCTCGCCCCGCTGCTGCTCATGGCCGCGCTCGAGGCGGCCCACCGGCTGGCCGGACGCCGGGACACGCTGCGCCGGCTGCCCGCCGTCCTCGTCTCCGCGGCACTGGCCGCCGGTCTGATCGGCACCGCGTTCTTCCCGCAGGTGTACCCGCTGCACCGCACGATCGCCGGCGACATGACGATGACGCAGCACGCCCGCGACCTCGACCACGCGGTCGGGCTGATCCCGGACGGGGTGTGCGTCGAGGCCGCCGACAACGCCGTGCCGCACCTGACGGCCCGCACCCACGTCGGGCTGCACGGGGACATCGGCGACGAGCTGGCCACGTGGATGATCGTGGACACCTCGGTGCCCGAGCTCGGCGGCTGGGACCCCCTCACCCCGGGGCAGGCGCTGGCCCGCGCCGAGCGGCTCGGCTTCGAGCGGGTCTGGTCCGCGGGCGACGTCGTCGTCCTGCACCACCCGGACCGCGCGGTCTCGCCCACCTGCACGACGTACCTCGAGCACCGCTGAGCGGAACCCCACGGCGCCGGCGGACCCGCTCCGCCGTCAGCGGCCCGCGGACTCGCCGAGTGGCTGCAGGCCGAGTCCGGCCGGGGGCAGGAGCAGTCGGTCACGGGCACCGGTGAAGACGCCGGCGTGCGGGTCCTCGGCCACCCCCGGGGCGATCTCGGGGGCCCCCTGGTCGAGTGCGGTGCGGCGCACCGGGTCGCGGACGGGGTCCAGGATGTCCTTGACCACCGTGGTCATGAGCCACACGAGGGCGACGATGTGCGCCACGATCCCCGAGGCATACCAGGCGGTGATCCACCAGGCGCCGCCGGCGAACGCCCCGTCGGAGGTGATGCGCGCCGACTCCATCCACACCCCGCCCCAGTGGTAGACCTCCACGGCCTGCCAGATCCAGAACGCGCGCCACCGCGGCGTCGCGAGGACCACGAGCGGGATCAGCCACATCACGAACTGCGGCGAGTACACCTTCCCCCACAGGATGAAGGACGCCACGATCAGGAAGCACAGCTGGGCCATGCGCGGACGGTGCCGCGCCGCGAGGGCGAGGTAGGCGATCCCCACGCAGCACACCAGGAACAGGCCGTTCTGAAGCGTCGTGAACGTCTCCCCGGACCATCCTGTCCAGGCCAGCGCCAGCCAGGTCGAGGAGAAGGAGACCGCGCGGTCCCCCGAGAACGTGTAGAAGCGCGACCACTGGTCGAACGCCGTCAGCATGAACGGGAGGTTCACCGCGAGCCAGGCCGCGGCCCCGGCCAGGGCCGCCTTCACGAACCCGGCCCAGCGGCCCGTGCGCAGCGCCAGCACGAAGATCGCGCCGAAGAAGAACAGCGGGTAGAGCTTCGTGGCGGTGCCGAGCCCGATGAGCAGGCCGGCGAGGGTCGGACGGCCCGCCGTCCACGCCCACAGGGCCAGGGCGGCCAGCATCACGGCCCACAGGTCCCAGTTGAGCATCGAGGTCAGGATGATCCCCGGGGCCAGGGCCACGAGCAGGGCGTCCCGGGAGCGACCGCGCGCGGTGTACGCGGTCGCGACGACCAGCACGATCCAGCACAGCACCACGCCGATCGCGTTCACGTCGAAGTAGGTCACGGTGCGCTCGTGCAGGTCGCCGGAGGCGGGCACGAGCCACATGGTCACACCCGCGACCACGGCCAGCAACGCCGGGTACTCCATCCACTGCTCGGGCGGCAGCGGCGTGTAGAAGGGGAAGTGGCCGTCCGAGAGGCCCCGCGTGGGGAACAGCTGGGCGAAGTCCGAATAGCACATGTGCGCGTGCACGCCGGGGGCCGCCCAGCCGTTCACGCGGCACCACTGCTTGGTCAGCACGCCGACGGCGGCGGCCACCACGGTCAGGCCGACGAGCAGGCCGACCCAGCGGCCGCTCGGACGGGACGGGGCGGGACTGCGGGGGTGGGAGGTCACGGTCTCTCCTGGGGGATGCGGGTGGACGAGGAGGCGGGGTGCGCGGCGGTCGACGGCGGCCCGTCGGGCGGCGCGTCCGGCGGCACGCCCGCCTCCGGAGGCGTCGGCGACGCCGCCGCGGCCCGCGGCTCGACCACCTCCAGGGGAGGACGCCGCCGCCCGGGGAACAGGGGCGCGGTGACGGGATCGCGGTGGATGATCCATCCGATCCCCGCGAGCATCAGGACCAGGGTGAACACGCGGACGGCCAGGACCGGCAGCCACTGCGCCACGGAGAGCTGGTCCACCACGCCGACGCCGGTGAGCAACAGGACCGCGAGCGCGGTGACCCACCCGAGCCAGCGGGGATGGTCGGCGCCCCACGGCAGCGGGCGGAGGGCGCACGCCAGCAGCGGCAGGACCCAGAGCAGGTACCACGGCTGGACGATCGGGGCGGTGGCGACGGCCACCACGAGCACGGCCGCCGCGCTGAACACCGGGTCCAGGGGCCGGCGGCGCAGGGCCAGCCAGGCCGTGAAGCCGAGGGCCGACACCGTCATCGCGGTGTAGAAGGCCGCGGCCACGTCGCGCGCCCCCAGGGGCGTCACGGCTTCGACGACCGCGCCGAGCAGCAGGCCGAGCAGGCCCACGGGGGCATACGGGAACGCCGCGTCCCCGCTCGTGAGCATGGCCGGGACCCAGCCGAACCAGAGGCCGGAGCCGGCGCCGAGGATCGTGAGGACGGCCAGGGAGATCACCGCCGTCGTGAACCACGGGCCGAGCCGGTCCCGCCGGCGCAGGCGCGGATCGGCCGCGCGGAACCGGGCCCAGCCGGTGGGCAGGAGCAGGGCCACGAAGGGCAGCACCAAAGCTGTCAGGGGCTTGATCGCAACGGACAGGGCGATCAGCACGATCCCCCACAGCGCATGCACGCGGCGGCGGGGCGGGCGGACCATGAGCAGGATGCCCGCGAGCATCAGCCCCGACATCAGCGCGTCGTTGTGGGCGCCGGCGATCATGTAGAGCAGGAACAGTGGGTTCGCCACGGCCACCCACGTGGCCCACACCCCGCATCGGCCCGCGACGGCGGCCAGCCGCGGCACCGCCCACAGGCACAGCGCCAGGCCCGCGAGCGCCAGGAGCCGGAACGCCGTGACGGAGAGCTCGATGTTGCCGCCCGTGGCCCGCCACGTCGTCTCGGCGAACAGCAGGAACAGCGGCCCGTAGGGGGACGGGGACTCGGCCCAGATGGAGTCCGCTCCCTGCATGAACCAGCCGGGCAGGGCGGACACGCCCTGGGAATACGGGTCGAGACCCGACGCGAGGAGCCGGCCCTGCTGGAGGTAGGAGAACACATCGCGGGAGAAGATCGGCAGCGCGAGCATCAGCGGGGCGGACCACCACCAGGCGGCCCGGGCCACCAGGCGGCCGTGCTCCTCCCAGCGGCCCCGCAGCGCGCGCCCCAGCTCGAGCCAGGATCGGACGAGGAGCAGCGAGCCGGCGGCCAGCAGCACGGTGCTGAGCAGCACGCCGGGAAGGTAGACCCGCAGCGGGTTGAGCAGGGTGGTGCCGGAGAACACCGAGTCGGGCGTCATCGGCAGCCACCCCACGCCCCAGGAGCCCACCGTGATGAGCACGGACGCCCACGTGCCCCGGCGGACGGCCGCCTCCGGCTCGGGCTGCGCCGTCACGCGGCTCGGACGGGGCCCTCGGGCGCCGGTCGTCGCGGAGGCGGCGGGCCTCACTCCGCCGGCTCCGCGGGTCGAGGGGCGCCACGGAGCCGGGCCAGGCCGGCGCGTACGGCGGGGCGCACGTGCCAGTGGTCCTTCACGAACCGGCTGGTGCGGCGGTCCACGACGAGGATCCACAGCAGACACACGGCGGAGACGATCAGGGACACGGCCTTGACCTGGTCCGCGATGTCCAGGAACTGCCAGGTGAAGAGCTGGTCCGCGGCGCCGAACGCCAGGAAGTAGCCGACCGTGAACACGACCCACTTGATCTGCCAGTTGTCCCGGATGCCGAGCACGGCGAAGAACGGCAGCAGCCACAGCAGGTACCAGGGCTGGATGATGGGCGAGAGGATCACCAGCGCGGTGAACGCCCAGGTCATGCGCGTCATCACGCGGTCCTGGCGGCCGAGGAACATCAGGGCCAGCACGATGAGCACCGAGAGCGCGCGTCCGGCGGTCTTGTACACGCCCTCGACGGCCTGCACGTCCGCCCCCTGTCCGAAGAGCTCGCTCGCCCCCACCGTGATGAGGGACAGCATGCCGATCGGCCCCCACGGCACGGTGCCCGTGCCCGTGCCGACCATGACGGCCACCCAGCCGAAGCCGAAGCCGTTGAGCACCCCCACCAGGGCCATGAGGCCGAAGGAGATCCCGGCGGTGAGGGCCCAGAAGGCGAACCGGCGCGGCCATCGGGCCGTCGGGCCGGCCCACAGCAGGCCGATGAACGGGAGCAGCACGAGCGTGATGGGCTTGATGCCCAGGGACAGGGTGACCAGCACGACGCCGGCCACCCCCCACGCGACGGACTGCCCGGGCCGCTGGGGGCGGAGCGGATGCCCGGCGCGCAGCGCGCACCACGTGCCGGCCAGGGCGAGGCCGACCATGAGGGCGTCGTTGTGCCCGGACGCGACGAAGCTGATGGTGAAGAGCGGGTTGGCGACGCTGATCCACTGCGCCCACGCACCGTTGACGCCCAGCCGGCGGGCCAGCAACGGCACGAAGACCATGATCAGCGCGACGCCGGCCACCGCCACCAGGCGGAACAGGAAGATCGCCAGGTCCGGGTTCATGTCCCCCGAGATCGCGACGACGGCCTGCTCGATCCAGAGGAAGATCGGACCGTACGGGGTCTCGGAGTCCGCCCAGGTGGCGTCCGCTCCGAGCTGGAACCAGTTGGACAGCGAGGAGATCGTGTCCACGTAGGGGTCCTGCCCCGCCTCCATGAGACGGCCCTGTCCCACGTAGGCGAAGATGTCCCGGCTGAAGATCGGCAGGGCCACGACCTGGGGCAGGCACCACAGGACGGTGGCGAGGTTGACCGTGCGCAGGGCGCCGCGACCGAAGGGGCGGATCGTCTGGCCCAGGCGCAGCCAGGCCCAGAACATCACCCAGCAGCCGAGGGTGAGGAGCGCTGTGCCGGCGAGCACGCCGGTCTCCTGGGTGCGCCACGGGATCAGCCACTGCCAGCGGTTGATCGGGGAGGCCGAGGCCAGCCAGCCGACGGAGTACGAGCCCACCACCAGGAGGAGGGAGCCGAGGGTCCCCACCAGGATGGGCCACCAGTCCGCGCCGGCGACCTGGGGGTCCGCGCGGAGGCCGCCGACGCCGACGTACTCCGGCCGGTGGGCCGTGGACCCGGACGGACGCGGGGTCGACACGCTCATGCGACGGGTCCTTCCGTGCGGTCCTGCGAGGGCGCGCGAGGGCGCGGCTCGCTCGAATCTACCATCGTGACACGCGAGTAGCCTGGGGGCATGAGCGAGACGAGCACCCCCGCGCCGGAGAGCGCCCCCCTGGTCTGGATCGACTGCGAGATGACCGGCCTGCACCCCCAGGTCGACGAGCTCGTCGAGGTGGCGGTGCTCATCACGGACGCCGAGCTGAACATCCTGGACGAGGGCATCGACCTGGTGATCCGTCCCTCCGCGGCGGCCCTCGAGCAGATGGACCCGTTCGTCCGGGACATGCACACCACCTCCGGCCTGCTGCCGGAGCTGGCGGAGGGCCTCGAGCTCGACGACGCCGCAGCGCGCGTCCTCGAGTACATCGCGGCCCGCGTGCCGGCCGGCAAGGGCCTGCTGGCCGGCAACACGGTGGGCCAGGACAAGCTGTTCCTCGCCCGCTACATGCCCGCCGTCGTCGACCATCTGCACTACCGGATCGTGGACGTGTCCACCGTGAAGGAGCTGGCCCGGCGCTGGTACCCGCGCGCCTACTACCAGGCCCCCGCCAAGACCGGGGGCCACCGCGCTCTCGGGGACATCAAGGACTCCATCACCGAGCTGCGCTACTACCGGGCCGCCGTCATGGCCCCCGCCCCCGGCCCCACCACGGAGGAGGCCCGCGCCATTGCGGAGGTGGTGTCCGGGGCGCAGGCCTGAGCCGGCACCCCGGCCTCGCCGCCCCGATTCGGCGCTGCGCGGGATCTCGTGTACTGTGGACCCCGCTGCGCCGCGCGGATCCGTCCGTGTGGAGCAGGCATGGTGGGCGTAGCTCAGTCGGCAGAGCGTCTGGTTGTGGTCCAGAAGGTCGCGGGTTCAATCCCCGTCGCTCACCCCACCGTAAGGCCCGGAATCATGCGGATGATTCCGGGCCTTATCTCGTCTTGGTAGTGCTGTTGGGTAGTGCTCGGTCCCCACGGGGTACGCACATCATCGGAGAGCACCAGGAGAGATGCGTTGGCTACCATCCAGACGCGCACGAACAAGGCCGGCCGGACCACGTACCGGGTCGGCTTCTACGAGGCCGGCCGGTTCCAGTGGCTGCCGGCCCTCGCCCGCGAGGCCGGCGCCCAGCGCGTCAAGGCGATCGTGGAGGACCCGCGGCAGGGGCCCACGGTGGCCCGCCGGATCCTCGAGGCCCAGGTGGACAGTGCCCCGGGCATGCCCACGCTCGCCGAGTTCTTCCCGCGGTACATCGAGCACCGCGGGCTCCGCTGCACCCCGGGCACCCTGGCCGGGTACGAGGCAGAGGCCGCGCGCACGTTCCTGCCCCGCCTCGGCGAGCTGCCCGTGGACATGATCGACCGCCGCACGGTGGCCGAGTGGATCCGGTGGCAGCTGCAGCAGCCCACGGCCCGCTGGCGCGCGGCCGCCGCCCGCGCCGCGGCCGCCACTCCCCCGCGGCCCGAGCCGCCGCTGGCCACGGTGTCTCCGAAGACGGTCCGCAACGCGCACGCCCTGCTCTCCGCGGTCCTCGGCCTCGCCGTCCAGGAGGGCATCCTGCCAGCCAACCCCGCGCGCGGCGCCGACCTGCCCGACGACGACGTCGAGGAGGAGCGCGGCATCTTCAGCCGAGCCGAGTGGGCGCGCTTCTACGCAGCCATATCCGAGTCGTACCAGCCGCTGCTGATCGTCCTGCTCGTCACCGGCGCCCGCTGGGGCGAGGCCACCGCCCTGCAGGTCCGCGACCTCGACGTCGCAGCCAGCGTCATCCACGTGCGCCGCGCCTGGAAGAAGGGCAAGGAGGGCGCCGTCCTCGGCGTCCCCAAGACCGCCCGCGGCCGCCGCACGATCATGCTCCCCGACTGGGCCGTCGAAACACTCGAGCCATTGGCCGCCGGCCGTGCCGCCGACGAGTTCCTCCTGACCGCCCCCGGCGGCGGCGTCATCCACCGCACGAACTTCGTCGAGCGCCACTGGAAGCCGGCGCTCGCGGCCGCCGGGATCGCCAAGCACCTGACCCCGCACAGCCTGCGGCACACGTTCGCCTCGTGGGCCCTCATGGATGGGGTCCCCGCACAGGTCGTCCAGCACCGCCTCGGTCACGAGTCGCTGCAGACCACCTCCCGCGTGTACGCGCACCTGCTGCTGGACGCCCAGCGTGCCGCGGTCGACGCGATCGGCTGGGAGCCTCCCCCCGGCGCCTGACCCCTGGCGCAGCGAGAGGCCCCGTCCAGCTGGCTGCTGGACGGGGCCTCTCTTGCGCTTCCCTTCGCGGCCTCCACGCTCCCCGAGGGGGCGGACACGTTAAGCAGCTGGCACCCGTACCGCGCGCTCGCGGGTCTGCCGAGCCTCCCGGGCCCGCCGCGTGATCACCGGGTAGGCGGCGATCGCCACCGGGTCCTCGGCGAGCGTGGCCACGCGCATCGCCAGCGCCGTGCCCTGCAACCCGACCAGATGCTCAGCGGCCCGGTCACGCGCGGCCCCGTGCCGCCACCGCCGCCCCCACAGCTGCAGCGCCATGTGGTCACGAACGGACAGGTGGCCGGCGCACGCGGGCGCCTGGGTGGTGGTGGTCATGTCGGGACGGTACGCCCGGGGGTGGACGTAGTACGTGGGATCAGCGGTCCGTGATGGTGGCCGTTCCGCGGTACTCGTCGTCGCCGGTAAAGGTCACCGAGCAGGAGTACCGGTGCCCAACCGTGCCGCCCAACGCGTTCTCCGCTTCGACCGCTCCGGTCACTGTCCATGCCTTCGGCCCCCCGGATGCCGTCTCGCGGGAGAACTTGGCGGTGCTGGGGGCGCGCAGCTTCTCCTTGACGAGGGTCTGGCAGGCAATCTTCGCGTCCCACTCCTCCGGCTCGTCAGGGCTGGCGTTGCTGAAGGCAGAGAAGATTGCCCACGCGAGCAGTGCCATCACGGCCACGAGGGGCCAGAGGCAGCCCGCGACGAGCGGGTTGCGCCCACGCTCCAGGGTGGCGGGCGTAGTGCCGCCGGCCCAGTCCTTGAGGGTGTAGCCCGCGGCGCGCAGCTTCGCGCGCACGTCCTCGTCGTTGTCCGCGGCCTTGAGCTCCCGTACGGTCTCGCCGCGCTGGTTCTTCACTGCGATGGTGCGTAGGCGTGCGATCGTCTTGCCGTCGAGCAGCTCGTCTCGCCCCTCTGACACTTCCGCCGTGTACTTGGTCGTCTTCGCCATGTCGCCCTCCTTGGTGGTGCGCCCTGCGCGGCGCGTTGCCTTGATTCTGACCTAGCCGATGGCCCCCGCCTAGCAGGCGCTCAGGCAGAGTGCTCGGTGGCCAACGCGGCGAGATGCTCCCGCTCGGTCCGGGTGAGGCCGGCCAGTCGGTCGGTAAGCACGAGCGGGGTCACCCACAGTTCGTCGGCGAGCTCGTCCAGGCTCATGGACCAAGGCAGGGCGTCGGCGAGCTGCTCGAGCGTAATCAGCTGCCGGGCCGCGGCCGCGCGTACGGCGTGCTCGACGGCCGGCGGCTGGCAGCCGCGGTGGCCGTGCTCGAGGTGCACGAGCTCGTGGGTGAGCGCGCACCGCCGCTCGGCCTGCGTCATGCGGGGGTCGAGCCAGATCACCGTCGCGCCATCGGTCGCGGCTGGCGCCGTCGGGTGTGGGCGGGCCCAGACCACGACGACGTACGTCAGCGTGCGCAGCGCCCGCCAGGGGTGGAACATGCGACCATCGTCGTTGTGGGGACGGACACGGTATGGGTGAGCACGAGCTGGACTGTGGTGGACTGAGCGCGCCTGCGTGACAAAGGGTCGAACATCTGTTCGACTGGAGCAGGTCTTCCAGGGAAGGAGCGATCGCGATGGCGAACACCTCAGCGATTGAGTGGACCGAGGTGACGTGGAACCCCGTGACCGGTTGCGACCGCGTGGCGGCCGGCTGCGACAACTGCTACGCGCTGACCTTAGCCAAGCGGCTCAAGGCGATGGGTGCTGAGAAGTACCAGAACGATGGGAACCCGGTGACGTCCGGCCCCGGGTTTGGCGTCACCCTCCATCCGAAGGCCCTGGGCCAGCCCCGCTCGTGGAAGGCCCCGCGCGTGGTGTTCGTGAACTCCATGAGCGATCTCTTCCACGCCAAAGTTCCGTTGGGGTTCATCCGGGACATCTTCGACGTCATGCGCGAGACGCCGCAGCACACATATCAGGCGCTGACGAAGCGCTCACTGCGGATGGCCCGTCTAGCCGATCGCCTCGACTGGCCGGCCAACTTGTGGATGGGCGTCTCCGTGGAGGACGAGACTGTGACGGGCCGCATCGACCATCTCCGCGAGGTGCCGGCAGCGGTCCGGTTCCTCTCCTGCGAGCCCCTCATCGGACCCCTGCGGGATCTGGATTTGGCCGGCATCGACTGGGTCATCGCGGGCGGCGAGTCTGGTGCGAACCATCGCCCCATGGACCAGGCCTGGGTGGAGGACATCCGCGACCAATGCGTGTCTGCCGACGTGGCGTTCTTCTTCAAGCAGTGGGGTGGGCGGACGCCTAAGGCCAACGGGCGGCTCTTGGAGGGGCGCACCTGGGACGAGATGCCTACCTCCCGCGCCGCGCTGGCAGGATGACCGCGCGCCCATCCACCATGTCTTTGGTGTAGCCCTGGGTGATCCCGGCCTTCTGGAGATTCTTGATGGCCTGCCGTACCTCTGAGGCGCCTGCCGTGCCGAGGTGTTCGCCTAGCCAGTGGGGCACGTCGTCGCAGATCCGCACCGCCTGGCCTTGACCGAGGTGAGACGAGAGCCTCGTCTGGATAGCGGCGATGGCCCGGTTTCTGACGTCGGTCTGCTCTGCGACCACCTGCTGGTCGAACGTCTCCTGCAGGTCGAAGAGCGACCCCTGGGTGTCGTCGAGCAGTCCCTGGTAGTAGTTCTCGGAGTTGACCTGCCGCCACTTCCTGTGAGCCCGAGCCGCGGCGTCAGCGAAGAGCATGGGCGCAGCGAAGTGCTGGTAGAAGAGCATCAGCGTGAAGATCGGCCCCTCAGACGGGGTCCGGCGGATTGGGACGGAGATGACGTTGTGGGCGGTCTCTCCGGTCATGCGCTGCATGTACTCGCGCGCCACGTAGGAGGCGGCTGTAGCGGCGGAGGAGCTGTCGCCACTCACGTCAGCCTGCCGCCGAGCCTCAGCGAAGACCTCCCGCCACCACGGCCCACCAAGAAAACGGTCACCGCGGAGGAGGGTGACGGTCTCGCCACTTGAGGCGGAGGCTCCCTTCCGGACGATCCCTCCGATGCGCCACACGGTGGAGAGACTGAAGTTCAAGAGGACCTCGGTCGACCGCGCTGGCCGCAGGAGCAGCTTCGAGGCGACGACGTCGTACGGCAGGGCCGTGCCGAACGGGTCGAGAAAGAACAGAGCTGGGCGGGTGCCGATGTCGTTGAGGATCGCGTCGATCTGCTCCTCCACGGCGCCGTGGTGCAGATAGACGGGACCGGCCCCCTGCCCCTGCGCGGCGACCGCGTGCCGGAGGGTCTCCGCATGAGCCCTATCTCGCTCCACGAGGTGGATGTGCATGATGCGGTTCTGCGCTGCAAGCTTGCGTGCGATGTCCACCGCGTAGAGCGGCGACCCCTTGTGCGCGTCGTCGTACTGCCCCGCGCCGGCGTAGCCATCGACATAGGCCACCTCCCGAGGGGCCTTGCTAGCAACCTTCATGGCCCACGGTGTGAGGTAGTCCTCCAGCACCTTGAGCTTGAAGACCGCGGCGGGCTGCTGCGACGTGAAGAAGTTCGTGTTGGCGCTCATGCGCCGGCCTCGTCGCCGGGGTCCTGGTTCTCCTCGCCGACGTCGCCCCACTCCCGGGCCTGCCGGTCGCGGGTCAGCTCGAAGTCGGGGTGTGCTGCCAGATCGAAGTCGGCCGGCGCGTCGGCCGCCGCGGTCTTTTGTTCAGCGCCAGCGTCACCGCCGCGCGCTCCCCCGCGCTCGGCCGTGCCGCGCTCGCGGTCCTGATCCTGGTCTGCGTGGTCGCGCTCGTCATGGTGGTCCGTCCTACGTCGGTCGAGCATGACCCGCAGGACTGCAGCGAGCAGCTCCTGGTCATACGTCGATAGGTCAGGGGATTCCTGAACGACGTCGAGGACCGACGGGTGAAGAGCCGAGTCGAGCTCCACTCCTATGGACTCCAGCGCTGCGGTGACCACGTGGGCCACGGGCACCCTCAGCACGAGCGCGAGCATCGTGATGTTCTCGCCCTTGATCGAGGTGACCGGGGTGGACTTGAGCCGCGCGAAGCTGGCGTGGCTCATGTCGTACCCCGCGCGGTCGGCGCGGGCGGCGAGGTCGCTGAGGGACCAGCCGTTCCGCTCCTGGGCTGGGGCGATCAGTCGGCCCAGCGAGTGCATGTCGTTCATGGCGACCAATCTGCGGTGCGATGCCAAGGGGAGCAACCGACCTCGGACACCCGCTGTTGCGTGGAAGTGGACACCGAAACGGTAGCAACAAAGGGGGTGTTGTGCCGCAGGGCGGCGCGGATACGGGGCGATCAGCGCGGACCCGGTGAGGAAGAGCCGCTTGCGACCCCATCGGTCCGCGAGGTTGCCGGTGGAGAGCAACAGGGCGGCCAGCAGCACGGCATAGAGGCTGTTCACTCACTGCGCGTCAGTGAGGTCCAAGTGCAGGTCGCCGATGATGGCGAGCGGGACCGCCCGAGGTCCCACGGCGGCCGGTTCCACGGCTCAGCGTCGCAGGGGCGACGCCGCCGGGCATCAACCGTTCGACGGACTCCTCATCCGCTGCCGGGCGTAGAGTCGGCCGGTGAGGGCGTCGACCCGACGCCGCACCCGCACCGGCGAGGAGGCCTGCCCATGTCCGTCGTGAAGATCAACGCCATCAGCGTCCCCGAGGGCGCCGGCCCGGAGCTCGAGAAGCGGTTCGCCGCCCGCAAGCACGCGGTGGACCAGGAGCCGGGCTTCGAGGGCTTCCAGCTGCTCCGGCCCACCGCGGGCGAGGACCGCTACTTCGTGGTCACGACGTGGGCGTCGGAGGAGGACTTCCAGCGCTGGCGGGACGGGCGCATGCCCGCCGCTCACGCCGCCGAGCAGGGCGGCCGCCCGGCGCCGGTCGCCACGGGCGCCGACCTGCTCGAGTTCGAGGTCGTGGACCTGGGCTGACCCGGGCGCCGCAGCAGGCGCATCGCGTTCACGATGACCAGCAGCACAGACGCCTCGTGCACGAGCATGCCGACGGCCATCGTGACGCCGCCGGCGAAGACGCCGGCCAGCAGGGCCGCGACGGTGACGAGGGAGATCGCGATGTTCTGCCGCATCACCCGCACCGTGCGCCGGGCCAGATCGAGCGCCTGCGGCAGCCGCTCGAGCCGGTCGCCCATCAGGGCGATGTCCGCGGTCTCGATGGCCACGCCGGAGCCGGCCGCGCCCATGGCCACGCCGATGTCCGCCGTCGCCAAGGCCGGGGCGTCGTTGATGCCGTCACCGACCATCGCGACGACGCGGCCCTCGGCCTGCAGGGCCTCGATCGCCTCGAGCTTGTCCTGGGGCAGCAGGCCCGCCCGCACGTCGTCGACGCCCACCTGCCGGGCCACGGCCTGCGCGACGCCGGGCTGGTCGCCGGTCAGCATCACGACCTCGCGGACGCCGATCCCGTGCAGCGCCCGGATCATGCCCGCGGCCTCGGGCCGGAGGGTGTCTGCGATGGCGAGGACGCCGAGCGGGATGCCGTCGACGACGACCGCCGCCGGGGTCCGGCCCGCCTCCGCGAGCTCGGCCGCGACGGTCTCGACCCGGTCGGTCGCGGCCGGATCCACGCCGCGCTCGCGCAGCATCGCCACGTTGCCCACGGCGACGACACGGCCGTCCACCTCTCCGGTGAGCCCACGGCCGAGGACGACGTCCACATCGGTGGCCAGCGGGCCGTCCAGCAGGCCGCGGTCCCGGCCCGCCGCGACGACCGGCGCGGCCAACGGGTGGTCCGAGGCCGCCTCGAGCCGTGCGGCCCAGCGCAGCACCTCGTCCTCGGCCCCGGGCTCAAACGCGACGACGTCTGTCAGCTCGGGGGTGCCCGAGGTGAGTGTGCCGGTCTTGTCGACGGCGACGGCGTCGACCTTCGCGGAGCGCTCGAGGAACTCCCCTCCCTTGATGAGCACGCCGTCCTTGGCGCCGCGGCCGATCCCCGCCACGATCGCGACCGGGATGGAGATCACGAGGGCGCCCGGGCAGCCGATGACCAGCAGGGTCAGGGCCAGGGGGACGTCCCGCGTGATCAGACCGGTCGCGAAGGCCAGCACCATGATCGCCGGGGTGTACCAGCGGGAGAAGCGGTCCATGAACCGCTGGGTCCGCGCACGGGCCTCCTGCGCCGCCTCGACGCGGTGGATGATGCGCGCCAGCGTGGTGTCGGCGCCCACGCCCCGGGCCTGCACCTGCAGCAGGCCGGCCGTGGCCACGGTGCCCGCGTACACGGCGTCACCGTCGGTCTTCTCCGCCGGGATGGACTCGCCCGTGATGGATGCCTCGTCCACGGCGCCGACCCCGGTGAGCACCACGCCGTCCACCGGCACCCGAGCGCCGGCCTTGACGAGGACGGTCGCGCCGGGGGCCACCTCGTGGGCAGGCACGGTGCGCTGGGTCCCGTCTGCGTCCACGACGACGGCGGTCTCGGGCGCCGTGGACACGAGGTCCGCGAGCGCCGAGCGAGTCTGAGACAGGGTCGCGTCCTCGAGGGCGTGGCCGAGGGCGAAGAGGAAGGTCACGGCGGCGGCCTCCCAGAAATTGCCGAGCAGGGACGCGCCGATCGCGGCGGTGGCGACGAGCAGGTCGATGCCGACGGTCTTCACCCGCAGGGCGGCGATCGCGTCGCGCGCGATCGGCAGGCCGGCCACGACGGCGGCGGCGAGCATCAGGCCCGCCGCCACGAGGTGTCCGGTCCCGTGGGCCAGCTGCTCGGGCGCCAGCACGAGCGAGACGGCGATCAGCAGGCCGGCCACCACGGGGCGCCGCCAGCGGCGGGACAACGCGAACCGGGCACGAGGGCGGCCCGGACGTGTGACGGCGGGGGTGGACATGGCGGACTCCGTTCGTCGGGGGCGGGGCGGTGTCAGAAGGCCGACGGCCGGGCGGTGTAGCCGACCTTGGCGACGGCCTCGACGAGGTCCTGGGCAGTGGTGGTCTGCGGGTCGTGGTCGACCTCGATGCGCTGGGTCTCGAAGTGGACCTGCGCGCCGGTCACGCCGGGCAGGGCGTCGAGGGCCTTCTCGATCTTCCGGACGCACGAGGGGCAGCTGAAGCCCTCGGCGCGGAGCAGGGTGTGCGTGGTGGCGGTCATGGTCACTCCTGTGGGTCGTCACCGGCGCGGCCGCCGATGAGGCTGAGCGGACGGGCGGGTGCCCGGTCCGATCCCCGGCCTCCGGGGATGTCACTGACGCTACGAAGGGGACGGCGGGCCCGCCTTGACCGCGGTCAAGCCGCCGTGTGGGAGGCTGATGGCGTGCGTATGGACCTGCCCCTCGCCCCCATGGACGAACCAGAGCCGTGCGCGGCCCGGGTCCCGCTGTTCACCGGGCTGGATCTGGAGCAGCTGCGCCGGGTCTCCGCCCTGGCGCGGCCGCTCGTGCTCGAGGCCGGCGATGCCCTGCACCTGGCCGGTGACCGCACGGACCGCCTGTGCGTCGTGCACAGCGGCCGCCTGGCGCTGACGCTCGGCTCAGCGACCGGCCGGGAACGCGTGGTGCGGATGGTCGAGCCCGGGGACTCCGTGGGCGAGCACGAGTTCCTCACGGGCGAGCCGGCCCGGCACGGGGCGCGCGCCGTGGCCGCGACCCGCCTGTGCACCTTCTCCCACGCCGAGGTCGCCCGACTCCTGGCCCAGCATCCGGGCATCGGGGGACGCGTGATGCGGACGCTGGCCGTCCGCCTGGCCGAGGCGGAACAACGGCTGGCCCGGGAGCATCAGCCTGTCACCGCACGGATCGCCGGACATCTGCTCGGCCTGCCGGCCCTCCGGGACGAGGCCGACCTCGTCGTGGTGCTGGCCGCGCCGAAGAAGGACGTCGCCTCGCTGCTGGGCACCACCCCCGAGGCGTTCAGCCGCGGGCTGCGCCGCCTCGCCGACGACGGCCTGATCGCCATGGCGGGCCCGCGGGTGGCGCTGCTGGACCCGGATGCGCTGGAGGCCCTCGCCGCGGAATGACGGCCGTCGTCGTGGTGTCCCCGGCGGTAGGCTGGGGGCTCCCCCGTCCTCCTACCCACGCAGGCCCGCAGCCCGGGCCGGGAAGCGCAGTGCCATGGCCTCCATCCGTCCCATCACCGTCTACGGCGAGCCCGTGCTGCACAGGCGCGCGGCCGAGGTGGAGGTGATCGACGACGAGATCCGCGAGCTGATCGAGGACATGTACGTCACGCAGGACGCCGCGCACGGCGTGGGCCTGGCCGCCCCGCAGGTCGGGGTCGGGCTGCGGATCTTCACGTGGACGTTCCCGGACTCCGGCGACGCGCCGAACGTGGGCCACGTGATCAACCCCGTGCTGACCCACCTGGACAAGGCGCCGCGGGAGGAGCCGCACCCGGACGAGCACACCGAGGGCTGCCTCTCGGTGCCCGGGCTCGGCTTCCCCCTGCAGCGCCCGACCCGCGTGCGCCTGTCCGGCCAGCGCGTGGACGGCGAGATGTTCGAGTTCGAGGCCGAGGGCTGGTTCGCGCGCATCATGCAGCACGAGTACGACCACCTCAACGGCACCCTCTACGTCAACCGGCTCGAGGGCAAGTGGCAGCGGCGCTGGAAGCGCGCGCAGCGGGCCGAGCGTCTGAACGTGCCCGGTGTGACGTGGCTGCCCGGCACGGACGAGGACCCCTTCGGCCACGACGCCGACGACCACGAACACGGCCCTGACGGCGAGCACGGGGACGACGAGGCCTGAGCCTCGCTCGTCGTCCGGCCCGGTCGGCACACGACGACGGCCCGTCCCCTTTGCGGGGACGGGCCGTCGGTCATCGGCGGGTCAGGCCTGCGGGAAGGCGGGGACCTGCTGGCCCGCCATCTTCTCCACCACGCGGATCACCTGGTGCGAGTAGCCGTACTCGTTGTCGTACCAGACGTAGAGGATCGCGTTCTTGCCGTCGTTGTTCACGAGGGTCGCCAGGCCGTCCACGACGCCGGCGCGGTCCGAGCCGACGAAGTCGGTGGACACGACCTCCGGGGAGTCCACGTAGCCGACCTGGCCGCGCAGGGGGCCGGTGAGGGACTCCTGCTTCAGGCGGGCGTTCAGCTCCTCCACCGAGGTGGGCTTGGTCAGCTCGAGATTCAGGATGGCCATGGACACGTCCGGGGTGGGGACGCGGATGGCGTTGCCGGAGAGCTTGCCCTTGAGCTCGGGCAGGGCCTTGGCCACGGCCTTGGCGGCGCCGGTCTCGGTGAGCACCATGTTCATGCCGGCGGCACGGCCACGACGGGCGCCCTTGTGGAAGTTGTCCACGAGGTTCTGGTCGTTAGTGTAGGCGTGCACGGTCTCCACGTGGCCGTGGTCGATGCCGTAGTCGTCCTGGATGACCTTGAGCACCGGGGTGATCCCGTTGGTGGTGCAGGAGGCCGCCGAGATGATGGTGTCCTGGGGCGTGATGTCGTCCGAGTTCACGCCGTACACGATGTTCTTCATCTCGCCCTTGCCCGGGGCGGTCAGCAGGACCTTCGCGGCGCCCTTGGCCTGCAGGTGCTGGGACAGACCCTCGTCGTCGCGCCAGCGTCCGGTGTTGTCGACGACCAGCGCGTCCTTGATGCCGTAGGAGGTGTAGTCCACCGTGGTCGGGTCGTTCGAGTAGATGACCTGGATCTCGGTGCCGTTGGCGGTGATCACGTCGCGGTCCTCGTCCACCACGATCGTCCCGTCGAACGGGCCGTGGATCGAGTCGCGGCGCAGCAGGGAGGCGCGCTTGATCAGGTCGTCCTCCGAGTTCTTGCGCACGACGACGGCACGCAGGCGCAGCTTGGAGCCACCGCCGGCGTGGTCGAGGAGGATGCGGGCCAGCAGGCGGCCGATGCGACCGAAGCCGTAGAGCACGACGTCCTGGGTCTCGCCCAGGCCCTCACCGGCCTTGCCCTTGACCTCGGCGAGCTCGGCGTCCAGGAAGGCCTGGACGTCCTGGCCCGAGGCCTTGTGCTTGGCGGCCAGCTCGGCCAGGTCGATGGTGGCGGCGCCCAGGTCCATCGCAGCCATGGCCTCGACCAGGGGGTAGGTGGACTCGACGCTCAGCGGGGCCTCCTGCACGCGGCGGGCGTAACGGTGGGCCTTGATGATGTCGATCACGCCGCGGTTCACGAGGGAGCGCCCGTAGATCGAGGTGACCACGTTGTGCTCGCGGTACAGGGTGCCCAGCAGGGGGACCATCTTCTCCGCGAGCTTCTGCTGCGTGTTCCACTCGGGGGTCTGGGTCGAGGCGGTGTCTGCCACGGGAGTCCTTCCTTGAAACCTGGCGGGGCCGTCCTGGGCAGGCCCCATCCCCCGACCTCGTTGTCGGCGGACTCCGCCATTCTAGGCGAGGACACGTCCGGAGCGGCCCTGCGGTCGCGACGGGGCGTACACTGGTCGGTCGGGACGGATCGGCGGACGGCCGCGTGCCCCTGCGGGGGTGCGAGGAAAGTCCGGGCACCGCAGAGCAGGATGGTGGACAACATCCACCCGGGGCGACCCGCGGGCCAGTGCCACAGAGAGAAGACCGCCTCCGCGCCGTGTGCGCGGCGGTAAGGGTGAAAGGGTGGTGTAAGAGACCACCAGCGGCCCCGGTGACGGGGCCGGCTCGGTAAACCCCATCCGGTGCAAGGCCGAACAGGACGCGTCACGAGGGCTGCTCGCCCCAGCGTCCGGGTTGGCCGCTCGAGCCCGTCAGCGATGGCGGGCCCAGATGGATGGCCGTCACCTCGCGCGGGGCAACGCGCGCGAGGCACAGAACCCGGCTTACAGCCGGTCCGTCCCGCCTCACGGCCCCCGGCGAGGGTCAGAACCCCTCGTCGTCGAGGATCCGCTCGAACTCGAGCTCCACCACGTGCTCGCGCTCCCGCTTGTCCAGCAGGCGGTACCCGTACGACTCGCCGATCGAGACGACCTTCGCCAGGCTCGGGCGTCGCCGGTCCCGCGGCCATTCGAGCGTCACGCGGTCCTGCCCCGTGAAGGTGCGCTCCCGCAGGCGGTGCTCCAGAGCGGAGGCGTGCGTGCGCTCCCGCCCGCTGGAGCGGACCCCGAGCCACACGGCGGCCGCGATCACGAGCAGGACGAACGGGTACACCACGCCGAACACGTTCATGGCGGTCATCGGGCGACTCCTGGGATGCGGGGCGGCTGTGCGGACCCCACCACTGTGCCAGGTCCGGACGACGACGTCGGCCCGGCCCGTCCGCGCGTCGGTCCGGGGGCGCCTGGCTAGGCTGGCCCGGTGCTGATCCTGCTGCCGCCCTCCGAGGGCAAGACCGCACCCCGCTCCGGGGCCCCGCTCGACCTCGACTCCCTCGCCCTGGCCGACGACGCCGCGGTGACGGGCGCCCGCGCGGACCTGCTCACGCGGCTCGCCGCGGTCTCGGCCGCCCCGGATGCCCTGACGACCCTCGGCGTCGGAGCGTCGCTCGCCGGCGAGGTCGAGGCGAACACGCGCCTGGCCGTCGCCCCCGCCGCGCCCGGTCACCGGGTGTTCACGGGCGTGCTCTTCGACGCGCTCGACCACGCCTCGCTGTCGGCGGCGGCGAAGCGCCGCGCCCGCTTGTCCGTGCTGGTCTTCTCCGCGCTGTTCGGCGCCACCGCGCTGGCGGACCGGATCCCCGCCTTCCGGCTGCCCGTCAGCGCGAAGCTGCCCGGGCTGCCCGGGCTGGCCGCGCACTGGCGCCCCGTCCTGACCCCCGCCCTCGACGCGCTCGCCGCACGGGACGGCGGGCCCGTCGTCGACTGCCGCTCCGGAGGCTACGCGGCCCAGTGGCGGGCACCGGCGGAGCGGACCCTCGCGGTCGACGTGTTCCAGCTGCGCGACGGCGAGCGGACCGTCGTCTCGCACTTCGCCAAGCACACCCGCGGCCTCGTGGCCCGCGCGCTCCTGGAGGCGGGGGCGCGGGAGACCTCGACGCTGGACCGCGTGGCGGACGTGGTCGCGCGGGCCGGGGACGGCCCCGGCTGGGAGGTCGAGCTGGCCCGGCCGTCCGGCGGCAAGCCCGGCGCGCTGCGGGTGATCCTGCCCGAGGGATGATCCCGGACGAGGCGCGGTCCGCCCGGACGCGGCCTCAGTCCTCGACGGCCACCAGCTCCACCTCGAAGCCGTCCGCGGTCTCGAGGTAGGCGGCGTAGTGGTCCGCTCCCCCGGCGTGCGGGTGGCGGTCCTCGAAGAGCAGGCGGAACCCCCGGCCGCGCGCGGCGGCGGTGAGCTCGTCCACGCGGGAGCGTGATCCGGCCCGGAAGGCCAGGTGGTTCAGTCCCGGGCGGGTGCGCTCGTGGGCGCCCGCGGCGACGTCGGGCCCGGCCTCGAGCACGAGGTACTCCCCCGCCCCCTGGTACGTCCGGCCCTCGGCCCACCCCTCGCCGGGCACGTAGCCGAGCTCGCCGAACAGCCAGCCGAGGCTCGCCTCGGCCGCCGCCAGATCCGCGACCCAGATCTCCACGTGGTGCAGCCGGCCCGTGGGCGCGGGCGCCGGGGTCGCATCCTCCGGCGAGGCGACGGCGTCGGGCCCGTCCGCCTCCACGGCCCGGACGTCCGCGTCGGCCTCGAGGCCGGACCCGGCCACCGCCGACGCGGAGGTCGTGGACGCCTCCGCGGCGGTCGACCCCGCGGCCGCGGGGGCCGCGACCGGCACCTCGGACGCGCCCGCGTCCCATTGGCCGCCCCGCGCGCCGGCGTCCATGGCCTCGTTGGAGAGGCGGTCGGCGTCCTTGTTCCGGTTGCGCGGGATCCATTCGTAGGTGACGCGCTCGGGGGGCAGCACGGACCGGGCCTCGGCCGCGAGGCGCCGCATGTCCTCGTGCTTGATCTTCCACCGCCCGGACATCTGCTCCACCACGAGCTTGGAGTCCATCAGCACGTGCACCCGCGCCTCGGGGTCGAGGTCCCGGGCCATCCGCAGCCCGGCCACGAGCCCGGAGTACTCGGCCACGTTGTTCGACGCCTTCCCCAGCGGGGCGGCGTCGGTCCGGAGGATCTCGCCCGTGGCCGGGTCGCGCACCAGGGCACCATAGCCGGCGACGCCGGGGTTGCCCCGCGACCCGCCGTCGGCCTCCACCTGCAGGACTCGTCCGCTCACCGTGCGCCTCCTCGTGTCCGTGGTCGCGCCGTCCGACGCGGCCCCCCACTCTACTGATCGCGCCGGGGGCGGGGCCCGGGGTCAGTCCCGGATGAGGATGGCGCCGGACTCGGGGCAGCGGGCGACGGCGGCCGGCGGGAGGGCCCGGATGCGCGCGACCTCCGCGGGCGACAGCTCCGTGCCCGCGGCCGCGGACCGGTTCCCGACGAGCCGGGCCGCGCCGATGCCGCCGTTGCGCTCCCGCGCCTGCTCGTACAGGGCCAGCAACGACGCGGGGAACTCCGCGGCCAACGCCGCCCGGCGCTGGATGAGGTCCCGGCCACGCTGGGTCACGGCCTGCCCCTCGCGGCGCACCTCCGCCGCGCGGGCCTCGACCTCGGCCCGTGCCTGCTCCAGAGCGGCGTGGCCCTTCGCGAGCCGGGACTTGGCGGCGTCGGCGGCCTCCATGGCCTCGAGCGCCGCGGCCTCGTGGTCATCGAGCAGTGCGGTGAGCGTGTCGTCCTCGTGCTGCATGGCCTGCAGCTCCTTGGACCCGCCCTGGCCCGCTTCGAGCCGCTCCCGGGTCCGGTCCCGACGGGCGCGGGTGGCGGCGGCCTTCTCGGTGGCCTCGGCTCCCGCCCGGTCGGCGGTGCGGGCGGCATCCTCGAGGCCGGGCAACGCCTCCTCGAGTTCCAGCGCGCGGGCGCGCAGCCGGGCGTGCTCCGGGTCCGCCTTGAGCCGACGGACGGCGGCGCGGGCCTGGTCCAGGGCCGTGTCGAGCTCCTGCAGCTCCAGCAGCCGGGCCTGGACGGCCGGCGGTGCGGTGACCTCACTCATGCGTGACTCCCCTCGTCGGCCCGCTCTCCCCCGACCAGGAAGTCCCAGGGGTCGCTGCGGTGATCTGAGAACAGGGTGGTGACGCCCAGTCCCCGCTCCGCCAGGGCGGCCTCCAGGGCGCGGGCGCCGTGCTCGAGCCATAGGGACTCGCTCGCCCAGTGCGAGACGTCCACGAGCGCGGGACGTCCATCCCCCGACACCGCCGTCTCCCGGGCCTCCGAGGCCGGGTGGTGGCGCAGATCGGCGGTCACGTAGACGTCCGCGCCGGACGCGCGGACCGCGTCGAAGAGGCTGTCTCCGGCACCGCCGCACACGGCGACGCGGCGGATGCGCTGGGCGGGATCGCCCGCCACGCGCACGCCGCCGGCCGTGGCGGGCAACGCCGCGTGCACGGCCCGGGCGAAGGCGGCCAGGTCGGTCTCCTCGGGCAGGTCGCCCACCCGGCCGATGCCTTCGGCCCCGGTGCCGGCGGCAGAGGTCGTCAGGGGCGAGAGCGCCCCGGTGACGCCGACGGCACGGGCCAGCACGTCCGAGACGCCGTCCACGACGGCGTCGGCGTTGGTGTGCGCGGCGAGCAGGGCGATGCGGTGCTCGATCAGGGTGTGCAGCAGGCGGCCCTTCGCGGCGGCGGCGTGTCCGACGGCGGCGACGGACGAGGTCCCGCGCAGCAGGAGCGGGTGGTGGGTGACCACGAGGTCGGCCCCGCGGGCGACGGCCTCGTCGGCCACGGCCTGCACGGGATCCAGCGCCCACAGGACGGTCCGCACCGGCGACTCCGGGCGCCCGGCCACCGGCCCGACGGCGTCCCACGGCTCCGCCAGCTCCCGCGGCCACAGCCCCTGGACGACCTCGAGGACCTGCCCGAGCGTCGGCGGGGCCAGGGCATGCACCGGCGAGGCGGGGACGGCGGGACGGGACACGGTCATACCGGCCATGATGGCCCACCCGGCCCGGGCACGCACGACCCGACGGCCCTGGGTGACGGCACGGGGCGGCGTCGTCGGGAATGAAAAGCGCGGCCCGCGTTGCTGTGCCTGCCATGACCGACTCCCCCCGTACCGAGCCCCTCGGCGCCTCCGGCGCGCCCGCCGACGTCCGCGAGCTGACGCTCGCCGGCGGCTGCTTCTGGTGCCTCGACGCCGTCTACCGTCGCGTGCGGGGCGTGCTCGCCGTCGAGTCCGGCTACACCGGAGGCGACGACCCCGCCCCGAGCTACGAGTCCGTGTGCACCGGGACCACCGGCCATGCCGAAGCGGTCCGTGTGCGCTTCGACGCCGCCGTCGTGCCGCCCGAGGTGATCATGGACCTGTTCTTCACCGGCCACGACCCCACATCCTTGAACCGCCAGGGGGCCGACGTCGGCACCCAGTACCGCTCGGCCGTCTTCGCCCACGACGAGGCCGAGGCCCGGTTCTTCGCGGACGAGATCGCCCGGGCGCAGGCGAACTATGACAGCCCCATCGTCACACGCGTCGAGCCGGCGTCCGCGTGGCACCCGGCCGAGGACATTCACCAGGACTTCTATGCGCGGCGCCGTTCCAATGGATACTGCCGTGTGGTCATCGATCCGAAGCTCGCGAAGGTGCGCCGGAACTACTCCGCGTGGCTCGTGGACGCCTGAGCGGCGCCGCGGCTCGATAGCCTGACGCAGGAACACCCACTAGATCGCCCGCGCCCCGAGGCGCACCACCACCGGAGGTACCACCATGGCCCGCATCCTTGACGACATCACCCAGGCGGTCGGCGGCACGCCCCTGGTCCGGCTGAACCGCCTCGCGAAGGACCTGCCCGGCGACGTCGCCGTGAAGGTCGAGTTCTACAACCCGGCCAACTCGGTGAAGGACCGCATCGGCACCGCCATCGTCGACGCCGCGGAGGCGAACGGCGAGCTGACCCCCGGCGGCACCATCGTGGAGGGCACCTCCGGCAACACCGGCATCGCCCTGGCCATGGTCGGCGCGGCACGCGGCTACCGCGTGATCCTGACCATGCCCGAGACCATGTCCACCGAGCGCCGCGTGATGCTCAAGGCGTTCGGCGCCGAGATCGTGCTGACCCCCGGGGCAGACGGCATGCGCGGCGCCCTCGAGCGCGCCCAGGAGATCGTCCGCAGCACCCCGAACTCCATCTGGGCCCAGCAGTTCGCGAACCAGGCCAACGTCCAGGCCCACTACACGGGCACCGGCCCGGAGATCTGGGACGCGTCCGAGGGCGCCGTGGACGTGTTCATCGCCGGCGTCGGCACCGGCGGCACCATCACGGGCGCGGGCCGGTACCTGCGCGAGCAGAAGCCGGACGTGAAGCTCATCGCCGTCGAGCCGGCCGACTCCCCCATCCTCTCCGGCGGCCAGGCCGGCCCCCACAAGATCCAGGGCATCGGCGCGAACTTCGTGCCGGAGATCCTCGACACCGACCTCTACGACGAGGTCTACCCGGCCACCTTCGAGGAGTCCATCGAGACCGCCCGCCGGCTCGGGACCGAGGAGGGCATCCTCGGCGGCATCTCCACCGGCGCGATCATCTCGGCCGCCCTCAAGGAGGCCGCCAAGCCCGAGTCCGAAGGCAAGCTGATCGTCGCCATCGTGTGTGACTTCGGCGAGCGCTACATCTCCACCGCCCTCTTCGAGGACATCCGCGGCTGACCGCCGCCCGCTCACCGACCGCACCGACCCGAAGGGGCCGCCCGTGGGACTGTTCTCCCGCATCAAGGAAGACATCGCGACCGTCCGCAGCCATGACCCGGCGGCGCGCGGTGACCTCGAGGTGGCCCTCGTCTACTCGGGTCTGCACGCCGTGTGGGCGCACCGCGTCGCGCACCGGATGTGGCGACATGACCGGTTGAAGATGCCCGCGCGCGTGCTCTCGCAGGTCACGCGCGCGGCCACGGGGATCGAGATCCACCCCGGCGCGTCGATCGGCCGTCGGTTCTTCATCGACCACGGCATGGGCGTCGTGATCGGCGAGACCGCGGAGATCGGTGACGACGTGATGCTGTACCACGGGGTCACCCTCGGCGGCCGCTCCCTGGCCAAGGTGAAGCGGCACCCCACGCTGCGCGACGGCGTCGTGGTGGGGGCCGGCGCCAAGATCCTCGGACCCGTCGAGATCGGGGAGGGGACGGCGGTGGGCGCCAACGCGGTCGTCGTGAAGGACACCCCCGCCGACGCGATCGCCACCGGCGTGCCGGCCACCGTCCGCCCGCGCAAGGGCCCGGCCGAGGGCAAGCCGCTCGTGGACCCCGCGGAGTACGTGGATCCGGCCCTCTGGATCTGAGGGCCGGGCCCTCGCCGGGTCAGTCCTGCGTGGGGTCGCCCTCGGTCGGCTGCGGCATGACCACGAGCACGCCCTCGCCGTCGACCTCGGTGCGGTCGCCGGACCACAGCGTGTGGAACGAGCCCTCGCGGTCCACGCGCAGGTAGGTGTGGGCGCCGAAGTAGTCGCGCTGGCCCTGCACGAGGGCGGCCGGCAAGCGGTCGGCCCGCAGGCCGTCGTAGTACGCCAGGGCCGAGGAGAACACCGGGACCGGCACGCCCGCGGCGACGGCGGTGCCGACGACGCGGCGCCAGGCCGGCAGGGCCTCGGCGATCGCCTGGGCGAACTCGGGGGCGAAGAGCAGGTTGAGCGGCTGGCCGGGGGCGCGGGTGCCCGGCGCCGGATGGCGGGAGGTGTCGCGGCCGCCGAAGGCCTGCATGATCACGTCGAGCAGGTCGGCGCGGATGATGCAGCCGTCCCGCCACAGCGAGGCGATGGTGCCCAGGTCCAGCGACCAGCCGTACTCCTCGGCGGCGGCCGCGAGCATGTCCATGCCCTGCGCGTAGGCCACGAGCTTGGAGGCGAACAGCGCCTGGCGCACGTCCTCCACGAACGCGTCCGTGTCCTGCGGGGCGCGCTGCGCCTCCTCGTCGACGCCGGCCGCGAGGGTCTCACGGGCGACCTCGCGCACCGCGCGCTGAGAGGACAGCGAGCGGGCGAAGACGGACTCGGCGATCGCGGCCACCGGGGAGCCGACGTCGAGACCCGAGATCGCGGTCCAGCGGCCGGTGCCCTTCTGCCCGGCCTCGTCCACGATCACGTCCACGAGCGGGCGGCCCGTGGCCGCGTCCACCTGCGCGAGCACCTCGGCCGTGATCTCGATGAGGTAGGAGGCCAGGTCGGTCTGGTTCCACGCCGTGAACACCTCGGCCTGCTCGGCGGGCTCGAGGCCGCCCACACGGCGCAGCAGGTCGTAGGCCTCGCCGATGACCTGCATGTCCGCGTACTCGATGCCGTTGTGGACCATCTTCACGTAGTGGCCGGCGCCGTCCGTGCCGACCCAGGCGCAGCACGGCTCCCCCTCAAACTGCGCGGCGATCTTCTCGAGCATCGGGCCGAGGGCCTCGTAGGACTTCTCCGGACCGCCGGGCATGATCGCCGGACCGTGCAGGGCACCCTCCTCGCCGCCGGAGACACCGACGCCCACGAAGTGCAGGCCCTTCTCGGCGAGGGCCGCCTCGCGGCGGCGGGTGTCCTCGAAATGGGAGTTGCCGGCGTCGAGGACGATGTCGCCCTCGTCCAGCAGGGGGACGAGTTGGTCGATGACGGCGTCCACGGGGGCGCCCGCCTTGACCATGATGAGCACCCGGCGCGGCACGGCGAGGGACTGCACGAGCTCGGCGAGCGTCTCCGTCGCCACGAACGCGCCCTCGTCACCGTGCTCGGCCACGAGCTGGTCCGTGCGGGCCCGGCTGCGGTTGTGCAGGGCCACCGTGTAGCCGTGGCGGGCGAAGTTGCGCGCGAGGTTCGCGCCCATCACCGCCAGGCCCGTGACGCCGATGTCGGCGGCGCCGACGGGGACGGTGGTGGTCTGCTCGGTCATCGCGGGGGCCTCCTGTGGCTCGGACGGTGGGACGGGCCGTGCCGGACACGGACCCGCCCCCAGCCTACGTCGACCGCGGTCAGTCCCCCACGGCGTCGCGGCCGCGGCGCACGATCAGCGGGTCCGGGGTGCCGACGACCTCGTGGTCCTTGCCCTCGTACTCGAACTGGGACAGGAAGTAGCGCATCGCGTTGAGGCGGGCCCGCTTCTTGTCGTTGGAGCGGATGGAGATCCACGGGGCGTGGTCCGTGTCCGTGTGGAGGAACATGGCCTCCTTGGCCTCCGTGTACGCCTCCCAGCGGTCCAGGGACTCGAGGTCCATGGGCGAGAGCTTCCACTGGCGGACCGGGTCGATCTGGCGGATCGCGAAGCGCGTGCGCTGCTCGGTCTGTGTCACGGAGAACCAGAACTTGGTGAGGTGGATGCCGTCGTCCACGAGCATCTTCTCGAACAGCGGCACCTGGTTCATGAAGCGGCGGTACTGCTCGTCCGTGGCGAAGCCCATCACGCGCTCGACGCCGGCGCGGTTGTACCACGAGCGGTCGAACAGCACGATCTCGCCCGCCGTGGGGAAGTGCTGGATGTAGCGCTGGAAGTACCACTGGCCGAGCTCGCGGTCCGAGGGCTTGTTGAGGGCCACGACGCGGGCGGTGCGGGGGTTCATGTGCTCGGTGAAGCGCTTGATGGTGCCGCCCTTGCCGGCGGCGTCGCGGCCCTCGAAGACGATGATGTGGCGCTGGCCGGTGTCCTCGCCCCAGTACTGCAGCTTGAGCAGTTCGATCTGCAGGCGGTACTTCTCCAGCTCGTACTCCTCGCGCGTCATGCGCGTCTCGTACGGGTAGTCCTCTTTCCACGTCTCCACGGCACGGCCCTGCGGATCGATCAGGTCGGGATCGTTGGTGTGGCCGTCCGAGACGGTGTAGCCGCCGTCGCGCAGCTTGTCGATGAACTCGCGCAGGTTCTCGCGGGGGGCGTCGGGCTGCAGCAGCTCCATGGACCGTCTCCTTCACTGGGTGCGTCACCGTGCCCGCCCGTCCCCTCCTCGGTACGACGGAGGCGGGCCGCGGCCTGTGCTCTTCACACCATTATGGGTGGGCGGCGGACGAGGAAGCCGGGCCCGGCAGCGCAGCCGGGTGAACAGCAGGTGAACCCTGGGAGGCGAACGGTCACGACCCCGGGCCGACGAACGCCGGCCGGCTCAGCCGCGCGGGCCGACGCCCAGGAGCTCGTCGATCGCCGCGACGGCGGCACGCGCCGCGTCGACGTCGGCGAACTGGGCGACGGCGTCGTCGTACCGGCGGTGCCCGGGAAGCTTGAGGCCGACGGAGGCGCCGTCCGTGGCGGGGAGGATCCAGATCCGGCCGCGCGGCTCGACGTCGCGCTGCTCGGCCACGTCGGCCTCCTCGAACTCGCGGTCGTAGCCGGCCCACTCGATACCGGGCCGCGGGGTGTCGGCACCGTCGAGGACGTCACGGCCGCCCATGCGCAGACAGGTGACGGACTGCAGGAGCGCGTCCAGGGTGCGGGCGGCGGCCTTGCCGGCCAGCTCGTCCTGGAAGAGGGCGAGGATGGACCATTGCCCGTCCTGGAGGAAGAGCATGGTCTGCTGCGCCTCGCCCCCGGTGATGACGGCGAGGTGACGGGCGGCGCCGTCGGGACGTGCGGGCAGCTTCCAGAAGCCGAGGGGGGTCGCGGACATGCGCTCCACCCTAGTTGTAAGAGGTCATGACGTTGTTGACTCGGGCCGGGGCCAACGAGGCCGGAGGGGCGTCCCCGCAGGAGGTATGAGGCCGATGGTAGTTGTAGTGGTTCACCCACACGGCCAGCGCCTCACGCCGAGCTGTCTCTGAG